>JAFQKL010000401.1 GCA_017396965.1 Clostridia bacterium | reverse complement strand
TTTTGGCGCACTGCAACCGTCGGGGCAGACTCCCCCAGTCCGCTTCGCGGACAGCCCCCTCGGGGAGGGGGCCTAAGGTGCGATGTTCCACCCTGCCGCACTGGTTCAGAGCGAAAGCCCCTGCCGACGCACCTTCCCCGTCCCCCCGCAAACCCAACCTTCTCACATTTTTGCAAATTCCTGATTTTGTCTTACTTCAAAAACCGTATCCGCCAAAATCCGAAAAAAACCAACCAGACAACCCACACGTTACCCCTTAATTTTAGTAACAACTCCGTCCTCAATCGCCGTAAAACATAAAACTTTTCATTGAATCCTGCCATCCCCTGTGATACAATGGTGAAAATCCCCCGTCCGCAGACGGGGCGGCGCCGGAACAATCGGGCGCCTGTGTCACCAAACAAATTCACTTCACAGGGAGGTTTGTAAGATGAGAAGCCGCGCCATGAGCAGAACATGGATCGAGGTCGATCTTGACATTCTTGTCAACAACTACCGTATCGCACGGTCGAAAATCAAGGAGAGCACCGGGTTTATCGCCGTGGTCAAAGCCAATGCCTACGGCAACGGCGCGCCCGTGGTGGCGGCCGCGCTGGAGAATGAGCCGGGGCTGTATGCCTTCGCCGTCGCCAGCTTCGATGAGGCGGAGGAGCTGCGCCTGCGCGGCATCCGCAAGCCGATCCTCATTTTGGGCTACACCGCCCCCCACCTCGCCGCTGACTTGGCCCGCCTCGACCTCACCACCGCCATCGTCTCCGGCGAGTACGGCAGAGCCCTGGACCGCTACGCCAGAGACGCCGGCTGCAAGGTGAAGGGCCACATCAAGGTCGACTCCGGCATGAGCCGCCTCGGCATCATGAACCACGGCCCCGATCAGCTGGAGGCCGCCATCGCCGAGGCGGAGGAGATCCTCGCCTGTCAGCGCCTGGAGATCGACGCCGCCTTCACCCACTTCGCCACCGCCGGCTGGCAGGACACCTCCTTCACCGAGCAGCAGTTCGACAACTTCAAGGCCCTGCTCGACGCCCTGGAGGCGCGCGGCCACAAGCTGCCCCGCTCCCACTGCTGCAACTCCGGCGCCGTCGCCTTCCATCCGCGCTGTGAGCTGTCCACCGTCCGCTCCGGCTCCCTGCTCTACGGCTACCAGCCCGACGGCAAGCGCCCCGTGGAGGGCCTGCGGATGCCGACCCAGCTCAAGAGCAGCGTCGGCCAGGTGAAGGACCTGCGCCCCGGCGACAAGGTGGGCTACAACCTCACCTACGAATGTACCCAGCCGATGACCATCGCTGTCATCCCCATCGGCTATGCCGACGGCCTGCCCTACTCCTTCTCCAACAAGGGCCGCGTGCTCATCAACGGCCAGTGGGCGCCGGTGGTCGGCACCATCTGCATGGATCAGATGATGGTGGATATCACCGGCATCGAAGGGGTGCGCCCCGGCCAGACCATCACCATCTTCGGGGAAGACAACGATGTCATCACCAACCTCTTTGAGCAGAGCCTCTATGTCGGCGCCATGCCGGCGCAGTTTGCCACCAACATCACCCCCCGCGTGCCGCGCGTGTACTTAAGAGGCGGTATGGCCGTCTCCTCTGATTCGCTGGTGTAACCGTTTTTCTCCACGTGGACGGTCGCAGGCGGCGGGTCGACTCCTTACCTGTCAGCCAAAATCCGACATTGCTGCATAAGATGGACTGTGGGCGTATAAAAGCCCCGCGGGACAGGCAAAAATAGGGATGGAACCAATTCCGAAATTTTTGCACAGTGGAGCGTGAAGCGCGTGACAGTCAAACGTGGAGATATTTACTATGCCGACTTAAGCCCCGTGGTCGGCAGCGAGCAGGGCGGTGTGCGCCCGGTGCTCATCATTCAAAACGACGTGGGCAATCGCTACAGTCCCACCGTGATCGCAGCCGCCATCACCAGCCAGGTCGGCAAGGCGCGCCTGCCCACCCACATCGAGATCGCCGCCGGGAAAGGCTACGGCTTACACAAGGACTCGGTGGTGCTCTTAGAGCAGGTGCGCACGCTGGACAAGAAACGTCTCAAGGAAAAAATGGGCCATCTGGACGGCGCGGCCATGGCAAAGATCAATGAGGCCCTGTCGGTCAGCTTCGGGCTGGGCGGCGTGCTGTAAGCGGCTTTCCGGGACGGCTGACAGCGATCCGCAAGAGCAACAGGGACCCCCGGCCGCTTCCGGGGGTCCCGCCCCGTTTTCAAAAAGGAGTGACCATGATGAAAAAGCGACTTGTCGCCCTGGCCCTGGTGCTGGGGTTGATGCTGAGCCTCGCCGGCCCCGCGCTGGCCGCCGGCACCGAGCAGGACCCGCTCGTGTCCTTAAGCTACTTAA
The DNA here is from genome assembly GCA_017396965.1 of Clostridia bacterium. Taxonomy (GTDB): domain Bacteria; phylum Bacillota; class Clostridia; order Oscillospirales; family Feifaniaceae; genus Galloscillospira. The sequence continues at coordinate 7,681 of JAFQKL010000401.1, read as the reverse complement.
ACGGCACCTTTTTAGAGGAGATCTCCCGGCTGATCGAAGAGAAGGTCGAGGAGATGGGTCTGGAGGGCAGCTTCGGCTCAAACCGCGAGGAGGAGCCGGAGGAGCCCGACGAGGAGACGGGAAAGACCGTCGTCTCCGAGGTGCTGGGCACGGTGGAGGAGGTCGCCGCCGCCGTGCTGGAGAAAATCTCCGCCACCCTCTCCGCCCTGATCGACCAGGCGGTGAAGGAAGCCGTGGACGAGGCGGTGCAACAGGCGCTGGAGGGCTACACGCCGCCGACACCCGAACAGCCGCCCGTCGAAGAACAGCCGCCGGTGGAACAGCCCCCCGTCGAGCAGCCGCCGGTGGAACAGCCTCCGGTGGAGCAGGCCCCCGCCCCCTCCCTCACCTATGAGGCGGTGCAGCTGTTTGCCGGGCAGACCATGGTCGGCAAGGACGGCGGCATCGAGATCCTGCTGCGCCGCGGCACCTTCGTCTGCGCCGATCCCACCGGGCAGAAGATCGTCAACCTCACCCGCGGCGGCGAGGCCGGCGACGGCAGCGAGCTGACCCTGCAAAACCTCTACCTCCTGCCCAGAAACGACGGGCGCGGCGTCACCTGCACCTCGGGCGAGGGCTGGGTGATGGTGCGCGGCGCGTATCAGATTGTGCAGGGATCCTGATGAACCTTCCGTTCCAAACCAAGGGAACACCCCCCGGCGGGCCGTCTGTGCAGACGGTCCGCCGTCTCCTTTCCCGCCGCCGGCCGACGCCTCAAAAAACACCCGCCCCAGAAAATGACATATGCCGATAATGCAGTTGACACCCGCCCTCAATCCTTGTATACTAAGACTGGGAAGGTCTGCGAACTTTTCCCTCCCACCCCCGGCTTTCGCACCGTCCCCAACACTGAATCCACGAGGTTCGAACATATGGAACAGCTGTATCTGAACATCATCAACAATTTGCGCGACGGCATTTATTATGTCGATAAAGAGCGCAAGATCCTGTTTTGGAACAAGGCCGCCGAGGAGATCACCGGCTACCCCCAGGAGGAGATCGTCGGGATGCGCTGCCAGGAGACCCACCTCAACCATATCGACGAGGAGGGCCACCCGCTCTGCATCATCGGCTGCCCCCTCTTTGCCACCCTGGCCGACGGCAAGCAGCGGCAGGACCGCGTCTTCGTCCGCCACCGCGACGGCTACCGCATCCCCATCCATGTCAACATCTTCCCCATCATCAAAGACGGGGAGATCGAAGGGGCGGTGGAGGTGTTCACCCAGGATTCGCCCACCGTCTATGAGGACGATCTGGTGGAGAAGCTTTCGAACATCGCCATGCACGACCAGCTGACCCGCCTGCCCAACCGCCGCTACTTGGAGAGCTTCCTGCGCTACAAGATGGAGGAGTTCCAGCGCTTCGGCCGCCTCTTCGCCGTGCTGTTTGCCGATATCGACAACTTCGGCAGCTTCAACAACCAGTACGGCCACGACCTCGGCGACTCGGTGCTGCGCAACATCGCCGCCAGCATCAAGCGCAGTGTGCGCCGCAACGACCTGGTGGGCCGCTGGGGCGGGGAGGAGTATGTCGGCATCTATTCCATCGCCTCGCCGGAGGATATCGGCATCATCGGCGAGAAGTTCCGCCAGCTGGTGCATATGACCGAGGTGGAGCATGAGGGCACGCTGCTCACCGTCACCGTGTCGGTGGGCATCACCGTCGTCCAGATGGGCGATACGCTGGACTCGGTGGTGGAACGGGCGGATGCGCTGATGTACCGCAGCAAGAAAAACGGCAAGGATCGGGTGACAACGGGCTGACCGCCCCGTGTCGCCGCCCAGTGGTGCCCATCTCCACGGGCGGACTCCCGATGCGGCACGCCCCGCCACATCCAAAACGCTTCACCGTTGATTGACAAAGAATGGAAGTGGATCTCATGAACGATCAATCCGCACTGCAACAGTGGCTGGAGGAGACGCTCGGCGTCTCCCCGCTGCCGGAGGAGGCCCTCTCCCCCGCGGTGCTGCCCCTGCTCTCCGCCCTGCGCAGCCGTCTGCAGGACACCGAGGCCCGCCTCACCCAGACCGAGGCGGCACTCAACTTCTTCAAAAGCGCCACCGATGCCATGCCCAACCCCATCTTTCTCAAGGATGAGTCGCTGCGCTTTCTCTTCTTTAACCGCGCCTACCGCGAATTCTTCTCGCTGAAGGACGACAGCTATCTGGGCAAACGGATTTTCGATCTCGACTACCTCTCAGACGAAGACCGCCACCGCTACCACCGCGAGGACAGCGCCGCCGTCCGCAACCTTTCCACCCTGCGCTACGAGACCTCCTTTGACGGCCCCGAGGGCAAGCCGGTGGACGCGCTCTACTGGACCAAGGGCTTTGAGGTGGAAAAAAACGGCCAGCGCGGTCTGGTGGGCGAGATTGTCGATATCTCCGAGCAAAAACGCACCCAGCAGGAGCTGAGCGCCACCGACCGTGAGCTGTCGCGGCAGAAGCTGCTGTTTACGGTGCTGGTCAACGGCACCTCGGATATCTTCGTCCTCTTTTCGGCGAAGAATTATCAGGTGGAGTATGTCAGTCCCAACATCGAGATCCTGCTCGGCCTTTCGCCGGACGAGGTCATGCAGGACATCCGCAAGATCAGCGAAACCGCCCTCAACCTCGATTCCGAGCCCCTGCCCGGAGAGCTGGCCTCCATCCCGCTGGGCGGCTCGATCAAGATTCTCAATGAACACCTCCACCAGCGCACCGGCAGCCACCGCTGGTATCTGAAAACCGTCTATCACTTCTTCCTCGACAATGAGGACAAATACGTCCTTGTCATGAACGAGCGCACCGCCGAGATGGAGGCGCAGCAGCAGCTGGAGATTGCCATGGAGCTCACCCAGAGCGCCAACCGCGCCAAGAGCAACTTCCTGGCCAGTATGTCGCACGACATCCGCACCCCCATGAACGCCATCATCGGCTTCTCCAATCTCCTGCGGCACGACAGCGACAAGCCGCAGAAGGTGCTGGAGTATTCGCGCAAGATCACCTCCTCCGGCCAGCATCTGCTCAGCCTCATCAACGACATTCTCGACATGAGCAAGATCGAGACCGGCAAGACCACCCTCAACATCAACGAGTTCAACCTAAGCGAGCTGCTGGAGGACATCGGCACCGTCATCAACCCCCAGGCCAAGGCCCGCCACCAGGATTTCGAGGTCAAGAGCAGCGGTCTGGAGATCGACCGCGTCCTCGGCTACCGCACCCGCATCAACCAGATTCTGCTCAACCTGCTCTCCAACGCCGTGAAATACACGCCGGAGGGCGGCCGCATCCGGCTGCACATCGCCCAGCAGGGGCGGACGGACGGCAAAATGGTCAAGCTGCGCTTTGAGGTCAGCGACAACGGCATGGGCATGACGCCGGAGTATCTCGAAGTGATCTTCGATGCCTTCACCCGCGAGGAGACCGCCACCGCCAGCGGCATCCAGGGCACCGGCCTCGGTATGGCCATCACCAAGAACTTAGTCGACCTGATGGGCGGCATCATCACGGTGGAGAGCGAGAAGGGCAAGGGCAGCACCTTTGCCGTTGAGCTGTCCCTGCAGACCGCCGAGGTGGACAGTGATACCGACTTCTGGAGCGACAATCACATCTCCCGCCTGCTGGTGGTGGACGACGATGAGGACATCTGCCGTGACATTGAGGCCGCTATGGCCGAAACCGGCGTCCATGTGACCCACACCACCAGAGGGCAGGACGCCATCGTCCTCATCGAGCAGGCCGACCGCGAGGGCACCCCCTTCGACATGATCCTGCTCGACTGGAAGATGCCCGCCATGTCCGGCGTGGAGACGGCGCGCCACCTGCGCGAAGAGCTGGGCAACCGCGCCCCCATCGCCGTGCTCACCGCCTACGACTGGAGCGAGATTGAAGACGAGGCCACCGACGCCGGTATCGACGCCTTTATGCCCAAGCCCTTCTTCATCACCAACTTCCGCTCGGTGATCCAGCACTTAAAGGGCCGCAGCGCCACCGCCCCCGAGGCGGAGGCCGAGGCGGAAGAGAGTGTGCTCAACGGGCTGCACATTCTCGCCGCGGAGGACAATGAACTCAACGCCGAGATCTTAAGCGAGCTGCTGGAGCTGGAAGGCGCCACCTGCGAAATCGCCGAAAACGGCGAGCTGGCGGTGGAGCGGTTCAAGCGCAGCGCCCCCGGGGAGTTTGACGTCATCCTCCTCGATGTGCAGATGCCGGTGATGGACGGCTACACCGCCGCCCGCACCATCCGCCTCTGCGGCCACCCCGCAGCCCGCACCATCCCCATCGCCGCCATGACCGCCAACGCCTTTGCCGAGGACGTCCAAAAGGCGCTGGATGCGGGAATGGATGCCCACATCGCCAAGCCGGTGGACATGGGGGTGCTGATCCACACCGTCGCCGAGTTGCTTGCAACAGAGCGACGGCACGAATAAAAGGAGGGGTGCAATATGACAGTGCAAGAACTGTACCTTGCAACCGAAAGCGACTACCCGACCGCCCTGCGCTGCCTGGGCGACGATATGAATATCACAAAATGGCTGCTGCGCCTGCGCGCCGACCCCTGCTTTGAAGAGCTGCAGGCGGCCATGCCGGCGGGCAACGCCGCCGCCATCGAGCGGGCGGCCAACACCTTAAAGGGCCTGTGCCTGAATCTCGGCCTCACCAAGCTGGGCGAGGCCGCCAAAGGGCTGGAGGATTCCGTCAAAAACGGGGTGACGATGGCCACCCTCTCGCGGTTTCACACCGTGGAGGTGGAATATGCCGCCGTCTCCCGCGCCGCCGACCTGCTGCTGGGGGCGGCGGAATAACCCTGCGGCCGCAGCTGCCTGACCCATCTGTCTTGAACTTGAACATCTGTCTTAAACACGACCGGAAAAGAGAGAGGAGAAACACGCCATGAGCTTGCTGGATCAACTTTCCGCACTGGGCGTCAACACCGCTGAGGGGCTGAATCGCTTTGCCCAGAAGGCGGCACTGTTTGAAAAAATGCTGAAGAAATTCCCCGCCGCGGCCGCCGATCTGCCGGTGCTGCCGCTGTTTGAGGCCGGCAACCTGGAGGGGGCGCTGGCCAATGCCCACACCTTGAAGGGCATGACGGGCAACCTCTCGCTGACGCCGCTCTACGAGGCCTACACTGAGATCGTCGCCCTGCTGCGCGCCGATCAGCCCGATCAGGCCCGCGCCCTGACCGAGAAGATCCTGCCGCTGCAGGAGCAGATCATCGCCTGTATCGCATCGCATCAGTAGCCCATCAGTAGCCCGCCCGCCCGGATGGCGGGGAAGGAGGACATCACATGGCAAAAAAAGAGAGACGACTGCTCATCGTCGACGATTCGGAGCTGGATCGCGAGATCTTAAAGTCGATCCTCGAAGAAGAATTTGAACTCTGCGAGGCGGAAAACGGCTTCGTGGCGATGGAGCTTGTCACCAAACAAAAGAGCGAGATCGACTGTATCCTGCTCGATATCTCGATGCCGCTGCTCAGCGGCTTTGATGTGCTGCGCCTGCTGCGGGACAATAATTTGGGCCACATCCCCGTCTTTCTCATCACGGCCGAAGCCACCCGCGAAAACGTCACCAAAGCGGTGGAGTTCGGCGTGGCCGATTTTCTCAGCAAGCCGTTTGACCGGGAGGATGTGCTGCGCCGCATCAAGCTGCGCCTCGGCGTTGTCACCCAATACTGGCTGACGGTGGAGGACATCACCCAGATCGGGCAGTACATTTCCCGCCTGGAGAAGATCTACAAGCTCTACCTCGGCAACTACGGCAAGGACGACAGCCACTACGTCAACATGACCGAGCTGATGCGCATCTTGCTCAGCCGCTACTCGCTGCAGCACAAAAAGGCGGAGCTGAACAAGGAGAAGATCGAGATCATCAGCAAGGCCTCCTATTTTTGCGACATCGGCCTCATGCTGGTGCCCGACAAGCTCAGCGCCTTCACCAAGGACCCGGAGAAGTTCCGCCTCATGACCAACGACCACACCCGCTTCGGCGGCGAGATCATCAAGCTGGATTCCTCCCGCCACTGCGCCTTTTTTGTGGACACGGCGGTGGAGATGTGCCTCAACCACCACGAGCGGTACGATGGCGACGGCTACCCCCGCGGCATCTCGGGGCGCAGCCTTTCGGACTTCAGCCAGCTCTGTCATCTGGCCGACGAGTTTGACGCCGTCTTCTCCAAGCTCTACGGCACCAATGAGATGCAGGTCAACCTGGTCATGAAGCGCATCCTGCAGGATGAGGGCATGGTGTCCCCCGAGCTGATGGCGCTGCTCGAAGATTGCCGTCCGCGCATTACCTCTTACTACACCAAGCAGAATTCCACTGCCAGAAGCTGAGGCTTTGCCCACATCCATCTGCGAAAGGAGAACCTGCCATGATTGATTTCCCGGCAGAGAAAAAAACCGTCCTGATCGTGGACGATACCGCCTTTAACCGCGAACTGCTCACCGAGATCCTCGAGGATGAGTATGAGATCCTCGAGGCGGAGAACGGGGTGGAGGCCATCAAGGTGATGGAAAAGCACCGCGAACAGGTGTCGCTGGTGCTGCTCGATGTGGTGATGCCGGAGATGGACGGCTTTTCCTTCCTTGAGTACATGAACCTGCGCGGCTGGATTGACTCGGTGCCGGTCATCATGATCTCCTCGGAGAACACGAGCGACTTTGTCGACCGCGCCTATCAGCTGCAGGTCACCGATTTTATCAGCCGCCCCTTTGACACCAGCATCGTCCGCCGCCGCACCGCCAACACCATCACCCTCTATGCCAAGCAGCGGCGGCTGGAGGAGATGGTGAATGAGCAGATCCGCCGCCACGAGCGCAGCAACCGGCTGATGATCTCGATTTTAAGCCAGCTGGTGGAGTTCCGCAACGGCGAGAGCGGGCTGCACATCGTCCACATCCGCGCCATCACCGAGCTGCTGCTGCGCCGCGTCAACTGGAAGATGGACGATATTTACAGCGATGAGGACATCTCCCGCATCGCCATCGCCTCCGCGCTGCACGACATCGGCAAGATCTCCACCCCGGAGGAGATCCTCAACAAGCCGGGCCGGCTGACGGCGGAGGAGTTTACCATTATGAAGGAACACGCGGCCGTGGGCGCCGAGATGCTCAAAAAGCTGCAGGACAGCTACGACGATCCGCTGCTGCAGACGGCCTATGAGATCTGCCGCTGGCACCACGAGCGCTACGACGGACGCGGCTATCCCGACGGGCTCAAGGGCGACCAGATCCCCATCCACGCCCAGGTGGTGGCGCTGGCGGATGTCTACGATGCCCTGACCAGCGAGCGCTGCTACAAAAAGGCCTTCTCGCACGAGACGGCGATGGAGATGATTTTGGGCGGCAAGTGCGGGGCGTTTCACCCCACGCTGCTGGCCTGCCTGCAGGAGATTGCGCCGGAGCTGCCGGGGCTGCTCAAGGGCGAGGCTTGAGGTCACGACCTGTGGGGCATCGTTGTGAAGATCAAACAGAGCGGCGGCTCGGACGTTGGGTTCGGGCCGCTGTTTTTTTGAGAAGTGGAGCGCAGTGCGCCGGAGGCAACGCACCAGGCCCGCCTCCCCGGTGTGCGGACGCGGGCGATCAGGCCCGAAAGGGCGGGTGGGTGGGCGCTGGGCAGTCGGCGCGTCGGATAGAGCTGTTTTGTCGGGTGTTCGG
>JAFQKL010000400.1 GCA_017396965.1 Clostridia bacterium | reverse complement strand
TGGAGATGGTGACCACCTGCCAGGGCAGGAACTTGCCGCTCGCCTGCAGGGCGCGTTTGACGGCGTTCTCCAGACCGCCGCAGCAGGGCACCTCCATGCGGACGATGGTGACATCTCGGATGTCGTTGTGCTTGATGATCTCGGTCAGCTTCTCGGCGTAGTCGCCCTCGTCGAGCTTGGGGCAGCCGATGAGCGTCACATGGTTACGGATGAATTCCTGATGGAAGTTGCCATAGGCAAAGGCGGTGCAGTCGGCGGCGATCAGCAGGCGGGCATTCTTGAACCAGGGGGCGTTGACGGGGGCAAGCTTGATCTGAACCGGCCACTGTCCCAGGCGGCTGGGCGCTTTGGCGGGGGGCAGAGGCGAGGGGGTGCCTGCGCTCTCTTCCCGGGCAAAGGCTCTGCTCTGGGCACCGGGGCAGCCGGCGGGGATGGTCATGCCCTGGGCCTGCATCTTGGCCTTCATCTCGGGGGACGGCTCCAGGGCGGGCGCTGCGGGGACTTCCTTCTCCACAAAGGAGATCGCGCCCACCGGGCAGGCGGGCAGGCAGTTGCCGAGACCGTCGCAGTGGTCTTCGCGCACCAGCTTGGCTTTTCCGTTGACAATGTCAATGGCCCCTTCCTTACAGGTACCGGCGCACATTCCGCAGCCAACGCACTTCTCTTCGTCGATCTGGATGACTCTCTTTAACATCGTTTCGTTCCTCCTCAAATTCATTCTCAGCTTGACTTGTTGATCTTATTATAGTACAGTATCCTTATCCAGTCTGTTGGAAATCCAACAGGCGCAACATTCAGGAGGAACCATGCAGCTGATGATCGACGGCATCCCGGTGGAGGTGCTGAGAAAGAGTATCAAGAATATGCACCTCTATGTCCTCCCGCCCGACGGGAGGGTGCGCCTGACGGTGCCGAAGCGGATGGCCCGGCAGGAGATGGAGGAGTTTTTGCAAAGCCGCGCCGCATGGATTCGGAAAAACCGCGCCGGCTATGCGGCTGCCGCCCTGCCCTTTGAGCCGGAGCGGTTTGAAACCGGCGAGCGGATCTGGCTCTGGGGGAGGCCGCTGGAGCTGGTGGTGGAGGAGTCCTCAAGGAGCGGGGTTGTTTTGGAGGGAGAGCGCGTGCTGCTGCGGGTTCCTGCGGGGGCGGATGTCGAGCGGCGGCGTCAGACGGTGCGGGACTGGCAGCGGGAACTGCTCAAGGAGGCGATTGCCGAGCGTCTGCCGTTTTGGGAGGCGCGGACGGGGCTTTCTTGCAGTGACTGGCAGGTGCGGCATATGACTTCGCGGTGGGGCAGCTGCAACGTCAACCGACGCAAGCTGAATTTCAATCTGCAGCTGGTGATGCACCCGCCCGGCTGCCTTGACTATGTGATTCTCCACGAGGTGTGTCACCTTCAGGTGGCGGATCACGGCCCTCTGTTCAAGACCCTGCTCGATGCCTATATGCCGGACTGGCGGCGGCGGAAGGCACTGCTTAGCGGCAGGGGGTGAATTCCCGCTGCAAAAAATGCTGCCCGGCGGTTTGTCCGTCGGGCAGCGGTTGTTTTCTTACAGATCAAGACAGGTCCAGCACTTGGGCAGGCGGGGGTTCTCCACCTTAACCGGCTCGGGGTAGGTCACGCCGTGCAGCTCCAGCTCCACCCGCTCGATGATCTGCGGCTCCACAGGCTGGTTGACCTCGACACCGGGGTAGGGATAGGGTACGGGAACCGTCTCCACCTTCTCCAGGCGGTAGATCTCCTCCATGCCCTCGATGACCTTGCCGAAGACGGGGTAGGTGCCCTTGTGCTCCGGGCAGTCCTTGACGGGGAAGAAGAACTCGCAGCTGGCGAGGCCCGCCTCTCCGTAGCCGCCCATGCAGACGCAGCCGGGGTGGGAATCCAGCGGCACGACATCGGGGTTGAGGGCAAACTCATTGGGGATGAGGTACTGGCACTCCTTGTGGTGGAAGGCGGAGTAGCTGATGTCCACCCACTTGCCGGGGACGATGCGCTCGATGGTGTGGTTGTCCATCCAGCCGTTTTTGGCAACATGGATGAAGCTGTTGACGGTGTTGGGCGCGTGCTCGGGCAGCAGCTCGATGACAACCTTGCTGCCGTTCTTCATGTGCAGGGTGGCGGTCGGGTTCATGGGGGTCCCTCCTTGAATTGGAATGTGGGAAGGAGCGGCCTGCAGCCGGATCCTTTTGGTTTCTCACGGGATGAGGCAGGAGACGTCCGCTGAGTGGATTCAGGGGACGTCTCCTGCATTATACCTTATTTTGGCCTGTCTGTCACTAGCTCCATGGGTGGTTTTCCAAACTTTTTTCGTGCGGCTCCCCTTCCGGGCATTGGGGTGTGACAGGTTTTTCCGCTCTTACCCTGTTTTCTTTGGCGCAAGACGGCTGCCTGCAGCACCGCAGGATCTTACGGGGTGGCCCTCTCATCCCAGTCGAGCAGGTCGGCCAGAATGAGGTTGCTGATGGCAAAGCCCTGTGGGGTGAGGCTGGTGTGTCCCTCGGTGCGCTTGAGCAGACCGGCGCGCTCGTATTTGGCCAGCTTCCACTGGCCCACCAGCTCGGAGAAGCGGCAGCCGAAGCGCTGGGCGAAGGCCGGCTCATCGAGGCCGGCGGTGAGGCGCAGGGAGAGCATGATCGTCTCCTCCATCGCCTCCTGCTCGGAGATGCGGCGGCGCTCCTGCAGCAGCGGGGTGAGGTCGTGGCGGCGTTGCTTGCGCTCCCGGTAGCAGCGGATGTAGCCCTTGAGATCGCGGTTGAAGGCGAAGCGCCAGCCGTCAAAGAAGGAGTGAGCGCCGGGGCCGAGACCTAAGTAGGGGTCGCGCACCCAGTATTTGAGGTTGTGACGCGAGGCACAGCCGGGCTTGGCGAAGTTGCTGATCTCATACTGGAAATACCCCGCTTCACGGGCCAGTTGGCAGAGGAGGAGATACTGGTCGGCAAAGGTGTCGTCATCCGGGAGGAGGAGGGCATCGCCCATGCGGCCGAAGGGCGTGTTTTCCTCCACCTTCAGCCCGTAGGCCGAGAGGTGGGTGACGCCGAGGGCGACGGCGGAGCGGATGCTCTGCTCGAACTGGGCGAGCGTCTGCTGCGGCAGGCCGTACATCAAATCGAGGCTGATGTTGTCAAAGCCCGCCTTCTGCGCGGCGCGGACGGTGTCTGTCGCCGTTTTGGCGTCGTGCAGGCGGCCGATGGCGGACAGCAGCGTATCGTCAAAGCTCTGCACGCCGATGGAGAGGCGGTTGACGCCGGCGCGGTGCAGGGCCTTGAGCAGCTTCGGGGTGGCAGAGTCGGGGTTGACCTCCACCGTCACCTCGGTGTCCGGCAGGATGCGGAAGTGGCGCTGGACGCCGCTCAGGAGGCGGTTCCACTGCCGCTCGGTGAGCAGCGAGGGGGTGCCGCCGCCGAAAAAGACGGTGTCCACCCGGTAGGCGGCGCAGGCGGCGGAGAATTCAGCCATCTGCGCCAGCAGGGCGTCGAGATAGTCGTGGATGAGGGCTGTGTCCTCAAGGGAGTAGAAGTCGCAGTAGGGGCACTTTCTGCGGCAGAAGGGGATGTGCAGATAGAGGCCCATGGCGGGCGGGCGGCGGTCAGCCAGCGCAGCCAGCACCTGCTCTGCATTTTGGTCCACGGGTCTCCCCTCCTCTAGTCATCCAGCTTGAGCACCGACATGAAGGCCTCCTGGGGGACCTCCACCGTGCCGAAGGAGCGCATTCT
>JAFQKL010000399.1 GCA_017396965.1 Clostridia bacterium | reverse complement strand
TGAGATGTCGGCGTCATCGGCGAAGGGGGCGGGCTGGTCGAAGGGGAGGGTGAACTGGGCGTCGGTCTGGAGTGTCCAGCCGGGCAGGGTGACCCGCTTGAAGACGCGGGTGAGCATGGTGGCGCACTGCTCACGGTTGAGTAGCGCATCGGGGGCAAACTCGCTGTCGCTGATACCGGCGGTGATGCCGGTGTTGTAGGCCTTGAGCACCTCGAGGTCGCTTGTGTCCACAAAGGGGTTGCTGACGGCGGGCAGGGCTTCGCCGTTTGCCAGCGCCTCATAGACCTTGACCGCGACGGCGGCGAATTCGGCTCTGGTGATGGGGGCGGTGAGGTCGGCTCCGCGCAGGGAGTCGGGGATCAGGCCGAGTTCATCGGCGCGCTCGAGCTCGGGCAGCGCCCAGGTGGAGGCATCGAGATTCAGAAACTCAAAGTTGGTGCGCATGTTCATGTTGGAGCCTGTGAGGTGACGCTCCATATAGAACATATCGAAGCTGACGATGTCGCCCACCGCAATGCCGAGGTCGGCGGCCACCTCATCGAGGTTGACGGTCTGGCTGGTGGAGTAGGAGACGCCGCCCAGATCGATCACCAGCTTGTCGTTCATAAAGACCCAGATATCGTCGTCGCCGTTGAAGTAGAACTCCGCCCCCTCTACATACTTGAAGCGGGAGTGGATCTCGATGCTGAAGTGGTAGTTGTGGCTGTTGCCCTCGTTGCCGAACAGCTCGTCGTCGATGGGGAACATGCTCGAAGAGCGGATCTCCCAGTTGTCGCCCACCGGTTCGAGGGCAAGGGTTTTTGGGGTGGAGAGGTTGTAGCCGGGGGTGTCGTTGAAGAGGCCGGTGAGCATCTCCTGGGTGACCTCTTCGCCGTACTTGTCCTTCCAGACCTGAAGGTTGTAGACCGGCTTGCGGTCGGGCCCCAGGGTGTCTGCCACCATGCCGGTGATCTTCTCGTAGGGAACCGGGCTTTCGAAGAGGATGCCGTCCTCTTTGAAGTCACGCACCGTGACCTCGAGGGTGAGGGTCTCCTCCGCCAGCGCCGTCACCGGCAGCAGGGTGAAGGTGAGGACGAGGGCGAGCAGGATCGAAAGGGGGCGTTTCATCGTGCATTCTCCTTCCTTGTGTGGTTGTCGGCGGGGGAGACGGGGCGGGAGGCCCCGTCTCCCGTCTCTGTCTCTATGAATGGGGTTTTATGGATGGGTCATCTCATAGCCGTCCGCGCGGGTGGGGCCGGCGGGGTAGCAGTGGTGCCACTCCCCGTTCTCCTCCCAGCGCATCTTGACCTTGCCGTCGACATCGAGGTCGGTGGTGTCGATCTCAATCGAGTGCCAGTCATCGAGCAGATCCTGCTCGTCGGCGGCGTTGCCGTCCCGGATGCCCGGGTAGCGGATCAGGAGCGTGAGGATCTCTCCCTCCCAATCGGCGCTGACGATGAAGCCCGGGCTGCGGGCAGCGCAGAAGGGGCTGTCCCAGAGGCCGTATTCCACGGCCGCCTTGCCCTCCCGCTCGGTGAGGAACACATAGTACTCCCCGGTGACCCAGCACATGGGAACGGTCAGATCCTTCAGATCCGGCACGGGAAGGGTGATGAATCTGCGGGCGGCGGGATCCATCATGCGGGAGAGGATGGCGGCCACCTCGCTGCGCTGGATGGTGCGGTCGGGATAGAAGGAGCCGATCCCGTCGCTGCCGGCGAGGATGCCGGCGCGGTAGAAGACATAGACGGCGCCTGCGCCCTGCTCCCCGTCCGCGAGATCGGGGATGTCGGCCCGAATCAGGTTGATCTCCTCATAGGAGGCACTGGGCAGGGCGGGGTAGAAGATGTTGACAAACTCGAGCCGGGTGGCGCTGCGGTCGTAGGCCCCCTCCCACTGACCGGGCCGGATGATGCCGTGCTGCTCGGCGTAGGCGACATAGCTGTCGTACCAGTTGCCGCTGCCGACCGTGAGGGTGACGGCACCTTCCTGTTTCAGCTGGTGCAGGCAGGCGGCCAGCTTGATGGCGGCGGCGATGCTGAGGTTGTCCGCCGGGGAATAGGTGGTGTCTGTAGTGCCGGCAATCAGACCGAGGGAGACGGCGTTTGCCACATCCCGGTAGTACCAGTCGCTCTCGGCGACATCGGTGAAGCGGGGGGCCGCCTTTTGGGTGACGGTGACCCGGACGGTGTCCGAGACCGCCTCGCCCAGCTCGTTGTAGACGATGCACTCAAATTCGAGGCCATCGTGGTGGGCGGCCATCGCACTGTCCGCCCAGGTGAAGGAGGGGGTGTCCATCTCCTCGTTGAAGAAGGTCTCGCTCTGGTCGCCATGGTACATGGTCCAGCGGTAGTGGAGATCCTCGCCTTCGGCTGTGAGGGAGATCTCGATCGGCTCCCCCTCCCGCACGGCGACATCCTGCGGCTGGGTGACGATGACCGGGGCACCCTCCGTTGATACCGGGCCGCGGGAGACATCCGCCCCCAGCACCGAGAGGCTGACCCGATCGGTGGTCACCTGGCCGGCGGCGTTGGTGATGACGCAGTAGTAGCTGCTGTCGTGGTGGGCGGTGCCGACATTTTGCAGGGTGAGCATGGGGGTTTTGCTGCCGCGGATGCCGTTTATCTTGCTTGGGACATCGACCAGCCGCTTGCCGGTTTGGAGTTGTTCGCCTCTTCGGTCATCCGAGAGATCGGGCCGCAGGTTGGGGATCTTGCCGTCCGTCGGTCTCTGGATCGGCGTCTTGCCGGCGTTCGGGTCGCCCTCCACCACATACCACTGATAGCTCAGGTCGTGTCCCTCCGCCATGACCGTGAAGCGGACCGACTCCCCCACATCGGCGACAACGGGAGCGGGCTGCTGCAGGATGACGGGGAGGGCGTCTTCGGCGAAGACCCGGAAGGAGGCGGGCTCGCTTTGGACGCTGCCGCCGCTGTTGGTGACCTCACAGAAGAACTCGACCTCATAGGCGGAGGGATCGAGGCTGCTGAGTGTCAGGGTGTCGCTCTCCTCACCGGCAAAGCTGATGTAGAGCGGGCGGGTGACCAGGTGGATCGGTTGGGCGACGCCGCTCAACATCCCGTACCAGCAGTAGGTGTTGCCCAGCCCCGTGGCCTCGACCTGCATCGTCACCTCCTGGCCGGTCAGGGCGGTGCGGTCGGCGGGGTGGGAGGTGATCACGGGCGGCGGGCCGACCAGGTCGACGACCACGGCGAGGTCGATGTCCGGAACCTTGAAGGTGATGGAATCCGAGCTGGTCTGCATGAAGACCTTCGAGCGATCCCAGTAGTCGAGCAGGCGGATCCCCCGGCACTCGACCGAGGAATTCTTTCGGCCGGCCTGGATCGTCATCACATCGCCGATTTCAGGGCGATTGAACTGGCCGTTCTGCTTGATGGTGACCGAGGTGGAGCCGGTGCCGTCCACATAGGTTTTGTGGTAGCTGACGTGGCCGAGGCTGTCGTCAAACTCAAATCCCAGCAGCACCGAGCCGCGCTGGTCGGCCCGCACCGCGGTCGGCAGAAGGATGAGGCAGAGCATCAGGATGAGGACGAAAAGCAAGGTGCGTTTTTTCATGGTCGCGCGCTCCTTTCATTTCGGTTTGGATGGGGTTAAGAGACGAAAGACCGTCAGCCGCCCAGCTTCTCCACCATGCGCACAGCGATCAGCAGCGCCTGCTCTCTGGTGGCGTTGGCGTAGCCCGCGGCCTGCTGCTCGCCGGTGACGGCTCTGGGGGAGAAGATGTTGTTGTCCCCTAAGATGATGCCGTTGGCGGCCATGAAGTAGACCGAGTTTCTCGCCCAGTCCGAGATGTCGGCGTCGTCCGCGAAGGGGGCGGGCTGGTCGAAGG
>JAFQKL010000398.1 GCA_017396965.1 Clostridia bacterium | reverse complement strand
CCCGCCCCACAATGGAAAGAGGGGCGAAGCCACTCCTGTGCTTCGCCCCATGTCTGCCCCGCAGCAGGCACCAAAATTCTGGGAGTAGACACCGCGTCCACGCGACGCAGCCGGCTCCCACGTCCACGCGACACAGGGCCGGCTCCGCCCCTCCCCGACGAAACCGCCGCTGCCGACGTGCCGACTGTCCGGCGCCCACCCATCCGCCCTTTCAGGCCGCGTCGCCCGCGTTCACACCCGGACGGGCCGGTTCGGCGCGTGGGCAAAAGGGATCAGAATCCCCCGTTCCCCGCATCCGGCCCTTCCCCCTCAACACCACACACGGAGGACACGCCATGAGCCAGCTGCTGCAGGTCGCCCCCGGCGACATTGAGAGAACCAGCTTTGAAATCCTCACCCGCGAACTGGGCGACCGTCTCCGGCGGGACGAAACCACCCCCGTCGTCCAGCGGGTGATCCACACCACCGCCGACTTCGACTACGCCGAAACCCTCTGCTTCTCAGACAAGGTGATCGCCCGTGCCAAAGAGGCGCTGCGGGCGGGGGCCACCCTCGTCACCGACACCAGGATGGCGCTGGCCGGCATCAACAAAGCGGCCGCCGCCCGGCTTGGCTGCACCCTCTGCTGCTTCATCGACGACCCCGCCGTCGCCGAGGCCGCCGCGAGAGAGGGCAGCACCCGCTCCGCCGCCGCCGTCGACCGCGCCGTCGCCCTGCCGGGGCCGCTGATCTTTGTCGTCGGCAACGCGCCGACCGCCCTGCTGCGGTTGCGGCAGCGGATCGACGAAGGGGCGGTGCGCCCGGCGCTGATTGTCGGCGTGCCGGTCGGCTTCGTCAACGTCGAGGCCGCCAAGGAGGGCATCCTCGCCTGCCCCGTGCCCCACATCGTCGCCCGCGGACGCAAGGGCGGCAGCACGGTGGCGGCGGCGATCTGCAACGCCCTGCTGTACGACTGCCTCAAAGAGACTTGAGGGTGAGCGCCCGCCCGTCCCCCGCCCGCGCCGAGACGCCCCGCCCCGCCTCCCGGCGCTCAAAGTGTTCAACGAAAGGAGAAACACCATGACCCACCCTTGCCCGCGCCATACGGTTTCCACCCCCGCCCATCCCGCCGGTGGCCATCCGCCGGTCAGCCGCCCCTTCCTCCGCTTTGTCACCCTTCTGCTGCTCCTCACTCTGTTTGCGGCGCTCACAGGCTGCACCGCCAAGGAACAGGCGGCGTCGCTCGAAGAACTCACCCCCATCGGCACGATGGAGCTGCGCTATGCCCAATGCTTCTCGGTCACCCACTACGAGGGCGGTATCCACGCCATCCACACCGACGACGGCGGCCGCTACCTGCTGCTGGCGGAGGAGGCCGTCGCCCCCGACGCGCCGGGCTACACCGTCATCCGCCAGCCGCTCTCCTCCGTCTACCTCGTCGCCAGCGCCGCCATGTCGCTGATCGACGCGGTGGATGGACTGCCTGCTGTCCGCCTTTCAGGGACAAAGGAGGAAGACTGGACGGTGGAGGGCGCCGCCGAGGCCATGCGCCGCGGCGACCTTCTCTACGCCGGCAAATACTCGGCCCCCGACTTTGAGCTGCTGCTCAAGGAGGGCTGCGACCTCGCGGTGCAGTCCACCATGATCTACCGCAGCCCCGAGGTGGTGGAGAAGCTCGAGGAGCTGGGCATCCCCGTGCTGGTGGACCGCTCCTCCTACGAGAGCCACCCCCTCGGCCGCAGTGAGTGGATCCGGCTCTACGGCCTGCTGCTCGGCCGGGAGCAGGAGGCCGACCGCCACTTTGCCGCCCAGGAGGCGGCGCTGCAGGAGGCGGCGGCACAGCAGGGGAGCGGCAAAACCGTGGCCTTTTTCTATGTCACCGAGAACGGCACCGTCTCCATTCGCAACCCCGAAGACTACCTGCCGGAAATGATCCGGCTGGCCGGCGGGCGCTATCTGCCGGAGGCGCTGGGGGAGGCGCAGAGCTCCTCCTCGGTGTCGCTGGGCATGGAGGACTTCTACGCCGCCGCCAAAGAGGCCGATGTGCTGGTGTACAACGCCTCCATCGACGATCCGCCGCGCAGCATCGACGAGCTGGTGGAACAGAATGCCCTGTTTGCCCATTTCCGCGCCGTGCAGGAGGGCAACGTCTGGTGTGCCGACAAGCGGATCTTTCAGTCCACCGCCGACCACGGGGAGCTGATCCGCGACTTTGCCGCCATGCTGCAGGGTCGGGAGCAGGACTGCCGCAGCCTCACCAGACTCGCGCAGGAGACGGCCCCGTGAGCCGCTCCCGCCGCTTTGCGCTGGTGACGGGGCTGTCGGCCGTGGCCCTTGCGGGGCTGCTCTTTGCCGGTGTCAACACCGGCAGCGTCAAGATTCCGCTGCCGGAGCTGCTCGGCATCCTCTTTGCGGAGGGCGGGGAGGGGACGGCGCGGGAGGTGGTCTGGCTCATCCGCCTGCCGCGGCTGGCGATGGCCGCGCTGCTGGGCGGGGCGCTGGCCCTCTCCGGCTTTCTGCTGCAGACCTATTTCGGCAACCCCATCGCCGGCCCCTTTGTCCTCGGCATCTCCTCCGGCGCCAAGCTGGCGGTGACGCTTGTGATGATCGGCCTGCTGGAGCGGGTGGGGCGGGTGTCCTCCCTGTCGCTGGTGGCGGCGGCCTTTTTGGGGTCGCTGCTGGCGACGGCGGCGGTGCTGCTGATGGCGCGGCGGATGCGCTCGATGTCCTCCCTGCTGGTGGCGGGCATCATGATCGGCTACCTCTGCTCCGCCGTCACCGATTTCTGCATCACCTTTGCCGACGAGGCCGACATCGTCAGCCTCCACGGCTGGTCGCTGGGCAGCTTCGCCGGGATGGACTGGGAGGGCGTCGCCATCGCCTTCTGGCTGGTCACCCTCACGACGGCGGCGGTGATGACGCTGGCCAAGCCGATCGCCGCCCTGCGGCTGGGGGAGGAGTATGCGGCGGGGGTCGGTGTGCCGGTGCGTCAGCTGCGCACCGCCCTGATCCTGCTCTCCAGCCTGCTCTCCGCCTGCGTGACGGCCTTCGCCGGGCCCGTCTCCTTCGTCGGCATCGCCGTGCCGCAGCTGGCGCGGCAGGCACTCGGCAGCTCCGAGCCGCGCTATGCCATGCCGACCACCTTTCTCCTCGGGTCGGTGTTCTGCTGCCTCGCCGACCTCATCGCCCGCACCGCCTTTTCGCCGACCGAGCTGAATCTCAGCACCGTCACCGCCGTGCTGGGCGCGCCGGTGGTGATCGCCATGATGCTGAAGCGAAGGGAGCGGTGAGCGGAGAGGGACGGCTGGCAGGCAAAGAAACAGGGGGAAAGGATTGAACTGCCGGGAAGGTGTCAATTGAGGAAAGAAGACCGCCAAAGCGAGTTGCTCAGTCTGTAAAAAAACCGCAGCCTCCCCCGCCACGCAGCCCCACCCGCCGCGCAGGCCCACCCGCCACGCAGGCCGCCCATCCCACAGCATGTGTGTCACCGCAAAAGAGCAGGTCTGTCAAGGGCTTTGAGGGGTGGAGATTTTACAAAAGCCCGTCCCCCGCTAGGGCTTTTTTAAAATACTACCCCGTCCCTTGACAGACCGGGCACACCCCACCCCACAATGGAAAGAGGGG
>JAFQKL010000397.1 GCA_017396965.1 Clostridia bacterium | reverse complement strand
TCTGCACGGGGGCGGAGTGGGACTGAAGGGCGGCGACGAGGGCGTGCCCGATCTCGTGGTAGGCGACGATCATCTTCTCCTTGTCGGTGAGGATGGCGTTTTTCTTCTGGTAGCCGGCGATGACCACCTCGATGCTCTCTTCAAGGTCGGCCTGCGAGGCGCGCTTTCTGCCGCTGCGCACGGCGCGCAGTGCCGCCTCGTTGACGATGTTGGCCAGCTCCGCGCCGGAGGCGCCGGAGGCCATGCGGGCGATGCGGCCGTAGTCGATGCCGGGGTCGGTGCGGATTTTGGCGGCGTGGACCTTTAAGATCTCCTCACGGCCCTTTAAGTCGGGCAGCTCGACGGGGACGCGGCGGTCGAAGCGGCCGGGGCGGGTGAGGGCGGGGTCTAAGGACTCGGGGCGGTTGGTGGCGGCCAAGATGATGACGCCGGAGTTTCCTTCAAAGCCGTCCATTTCGGTGAGCAGCTGGTTTAAGGTTTGCTCCCGCTCGTCGTTGCCGCCGAGGTGGCCGCCGTCGCGGCGTTTGCCGATGGCGTCGATCTCGTCGATAAAGACGATGCAGGGGGCCTTTTCCTTGGCCTGTTTGAAGAGGTCGCGCACCTTGGAGGCGCCCATGCCGACGAACATCTCGACGAACTCGGAGCCGGACATCGAGAAAAACGGCACATCCGCCTCACCGGCGACCGCCTTGGCCAGCATGGTCTTACCCGTTCCGGGCGGGCCGACGAGGAGGATGCCCTTGGGCATACTGGCGCCGATCTCGCGGTATTTGCCGGGATCGTGGAGGTAGTCGACGATTTCGGCGAGGTTTTCCTTGGCCTCGTCCTCGCCGGCAACGTCGGCAAAGCGGATGCCCTCGCTGGACTTGACATAGATGCGGGCATTGGATTTACCCATGCCGAACATCATCGAGCCGGGGCCGCCACCCTGCTTGTCCATCATCTTTTTGGACGCAATCTGACCGATGAGGACAAAGACGCCCAGCGGCAGCAGCCAGGTGAGCAGCAGGCTGGTGAAGGGGGACATCTCGTTGACGATATCCCTTGAGAACTTCGCCCCCGAAGCTTTCAGGCGCTCGGTGAGCAGGGGGTCGGGCATGGTGCCGGTCTGATAGGCGACGGAGTCGGTTTTGTCGGTGAAGAGGATGCGGTGATCCTGCACCTGAACGCGGCCGACGTCGCCCTCCTCCACCATGGTGAGGAAGGTGCCGTAGTCCACCTCGACGATCTGGCGCTCCAGCATCCAGGGCATGAGCACGGTATTGAAGAAGAGGATGATGAGCATCACGACGCCATAGTAATATAGGAGAGGTTTTTTCGGCGTTTTGACTTCATTCATGGTCAAAGGCTCCTTCCTGGGCGGGGTTGAGGGAGAGCGGGAAGGCGGATGCGTCGAATGTGTCGATCCGCCAGTGGGAGACCTCTTTCTCGAACTGTCTTCGCCAGACCGCGGCAGCGGCGGCGGTGAGACCAGCGGCGCTGAGGGCGGCAGCGGTCCATTTGCGGGCTGCGGGTTTCATGTCCATTCCTCCGTTTGATATTGTGGATTCCCGCCCGATGTTCCGGGCGGGGGCACACTGCGATCTGTTATCTTTATTATGCCACATCGCGGCGGCTGTACACCATGCCCAATCCGGGCCGGGTGTCCCACGGGCTGAAACAAAAAGACGAAACGGCGCATGAGCCGTTTCGTCTTTTTGCGTATCAAATAATCTCAAGACGCTTTGTGGTGGGTAGCGGTCGGGAGGAAACCGGTTCCCCCGGCAGCCTGAACCGGTTTTTTCCGCGTCTCTCCTGTCAGGGGGACGGGAATTTCGCCGCTGCGGCGGCGATCCCTGCAGGGGGCCGGGGGCGGGCAGGCCTACTCCGCAGCTTCCTCGGGCAGCTCGCAGATGAGGATGTCCGCCGTCTCCTTCTTCGCCGCCTTTCGGTCGGCCAGCTCATAGCACAGAAGGCCGACGAGGGCCGTGGTGAGGACGCCCAGCGTGAGCAGGGCGACGGTGCGGTCGTCCCGGACCGGTCTCTTGAACTGTTTCATGATCGCTCACTCCTTTGGAAAAAGTTTGGATGAGATTTGAATGAATTTCGGATGGATTTTGAACGTCCCGACAGAGCGCCCTGTCGGCGGGACAGAGCGACCTGTCAGTGGGACAGGCGCATCCCGCCGGGGGGCGGGAGATCAGCCGTTCTGCTGGCGCTCCACCGTCTCCACCGCCACCTTGACCGCCTGCTCGCGGGTCATGGTGCCCTGGGGGGCGAAGAGGTTGCCGTCCATGCCGGACACCACGCCGCGGGCGACGAGGTAGTCGACATAGGGCTTTGCGTAGGCGGCGATGGACCCGGCGTCGGCAAAGGGCTCTGCGGGCGGCGTCACCGAGGCGGCGAGGGCGCTGCCGTCTCCGGCGCGGCCGGTGGCGGCGGCTTCGATGGCGCGGCCCATCATGGTCATGGCCTGTTCGCGGGTGAGGGTGCCCTGCGGGTCAAACAGCCCGTCGCCGGTGCCCTGCACCACGCCGATGGCCGAGGCTTTCCGCACGTCCTCCGCCGAGGTGTCGGCAAAGGTGTCGGCCGCGGCGGGGGGGACGGGGGCGCCCCCTAAGGCGTCATACATCTTCATCGCCACCGAGGCGAACTCCTGACGGGTGATCCCGGCGCGCAGGTCGAGATGCTCCATCGACGCCGGCAGCAGCTGCAGTGCGGCGGCGCGGTCAATGTAGGGCGCGGCCCAGTCGGAGCGCAGGGCCCAGGGGTCGGCGGGGTCGGGCTGCTGCGGCTGCGGCGGCTCAGGGGGGCGGGCGTCGGCCGGGAGGGCAGCGAGGTAGCGGGCCTCCACCTCGGCGGGGTTGGCGCAAAGCCAGTCGGCATAGGCGCGGTCCTCCCAGCTGTGCTGCTTCGACCACACCTCGATATCCGGCTCCATAAAGTAATAGTAGCCGATCTTGCCGAGGCTCTCATACATCGAGTGGTCGATGCGCACATCCAGCCAGTAGTAGGTGCCGTCCACCAGCACGCAGTTCCACTTGTGCATCACCGTGCTGCCGTTGCGGTTGATGAACTCGCCGCCGAGCAGGCGGCAGTCGAAGCCGAGGTGGCCGAGCAGCAGGGCCAGCAGCGCCGAGTAGTGGGCGCAGTTGCCGGTGCGGGTGAGCATCATGTCGTAGGCGAACTGGGCGATATATTGGTTGGAATCGTAGGAGAAGGTGAAAAAGCCGGTCGCTTCATCGGCTGTGTACGGCGGCTCAAACTCCTCGCGCAGCAGCAGCTCGCCGCGGGCCAGCTTCTGCTCGATCGCCGAGACATACTCCGGCATCTGCGCCATCACCGCCTCCTCGTCGAAATGGGCGACACCGTCCCACTCGTAACGCTCACAGTGGAGGATGATCCAGTCGTAGACGGCGCGGATCTGTTCGGTGGGGGTTTTGCCTTCGGTGGGGATTTCGGCGAGGATCTGCTCGGCCATGTAGTCCACATCGCCGTAGCCGATGTAAATGGGGATCCGGGTCTCCTCCGCCAGGGCGGGGAGGGGCAGCAGGGAGAGCAGCAGCACCGCTGCCACCAGCGCCGCCATGCATTTTTTCTTCATGAAAAAAATTCACATCCTTCTGTTCCACATTCTTACACTCTGAAGCCGCCGCGTTGTTCTCTTGGGACGGGAAGTCCTCTTCTTCTAATGATACCGCAGCCGCCGGGGAATTGCAATCATTTTTCCAAAGCCCCCCCGCCCGCCGCATAAAAACTCCCTTTCGGGCCAACAATAGCCTCACAGAGATCAAGCGAAAGGGGGCAGAGGATGCTTCGGGGACTGAGCAAACAGGTCATCGTGGTGCGCGACACCGGCAGCGATTACTTCGAGGAGGCCATCTTCATCGTCAATCCCGCAGCCAGAGCCGATCAGGGAGATCTGGCCGCCGAAGCCCGCCGTCTGGTGGCGGAAGGGGCGGGACGGGCCGCCGCCTCGAAGCGACGGGGGCGAAAATGGGCGGCGGCGCTGGCGGTGATTCTCCTGCTGGCCGCAGCGGGCGGGCTGGCGGTCGTGCTGCTGTAGTATAACAAAATATCAAAATTGTCCAATAAAACACCCCACATGGACAGGTGTTTGCCCAACACGCACAAATGCAGACTGGATAAATCCGCCCTTTTTGGGCGGTTTTTTTATTGCAACTCAGGGTTTTTTGTGGTATGCTTTCATTGTTTTCGTGCAACAAGGCGATTTTCCCAAATTCTGCTCAAAAAATTCATAAATATTAAATCTTCGATGTTCAAAGGAGGAGTCCCCATGTCCCCCATCACCCCCCGCGCCATGAAGTCGATGGACGGCAACACCGCCGCCGCCCACGTCGCCTATGCCTTCACCGAGGTGGCCGCCATCTTCCCCATCACCCCCTCTTCGGTGATGGCTGAGCTGGTGGACGAGTGGTCCGCCCAGGGCCGCAAGAATCTCTTCGGTCAGCAGGTCAAGGTGGCCGAGATGCAGTCCGAAGGCGGCGCCGCCGGCGCTGTCCACGGCTCTCTGGCCGCCGGTGCGCTGACCACCACCTTCACCGCCTCGCAGGGTCTGCTGCTGATGGTGCCCAACCTCTACAAGATGGCCGGTGAGCTGCTGCCCGCCGTCATCCACTGCTCCGCCCGCGCCCTCGCCGGTCACGCCCTCTCGATCTTCGGCGACCATCAGGACGTCATGGCCTGCCGCCAGACCGGCTTCGCGCTGCTGGCCGCCACCAATCCGCAGGAGGTCATGGACCTGGGCGCCGTCGCCCACCTCTCCGCCATCAACGGCCGGGTGCCCTTCCTCCACTTCTTTGACGGCTTCCGCACCTCCCACGAGATCCAGAAGGTCGCCGTCTGGAGCGACGAGCAGCTCGACGCCATGCTCGACCGCGACGCCGTTGCCGCCTACCGTCAGCGCGCCTTAAACCCCGAGCACCCCGCCCTTCGCGGCTCGGCCCAGAACCCGGACATCTTCTTCCAGGCCAAGGAGGCCGCCAACCCCTTCTACGACAAGCTGCCCGAGGTGGTCGAGGCCGCCATGGCCAAGGTCAACGAGATGACCGGCGCCGACTACCGCCTCTTCAACTACTACGGCCATCCCGAGGCCGAGCGGGTGATCGTCGCCATGGGCTCCGTCTGCGACGCGACCGAGGAAGTGATTGACTACCTCACCGCCAAAGGCGAGAAGGTCGGCCTGCTGAAGGTCCGCCTCTACCGTCCCTTCGCCATCGACCGCTTTGTCGACCAGCTGCCGAAGTCGGTCAAGAAGATCGCCGTGCTCGACCGCTGCAAGGAGCCTGGCTCCCTCGGTGAGCCGCTCTACCTCGATGTCATCAGCGCCCTCGCCCAGGCGGGCCGCATGGTGCAGGTCGTCGGCGGCCGCTATGGCTTAGGCTCCAAGGATGTCGATCCCTCCTGCATCCTCGCCGTCTACGAAAATCTCAAGGCCGACCAGCCGAAGAACCGCTTCACCGTCGGCATTGAGGACGATGTCACCCACCTCTCCCTGCCCCGCGTCGCCGCGCCGGACACCGCCCCTGAGGGGACCGTCTCCTGCAAGTTCTGGGGCCTTGGCAGCGACGGCACCGTCGGCGCCAACAAGAACACCATCAAGATCATCGGTGACAACACCGATCTCAATGTTCAGGCTTACTTTGCCTACGACTCCAAGAAGTCGGGCGGCGTCACCGTCTCCCACCTGCGTTTCGGCAAGGCGGCGATCAAGTCCACCTACTTCATCAGCAAGGCCGACTTTGTCGCCTGCCACAACCCCTCTTCTCTGACCAAGTACGACATGACCGGCGACCTCAAGGAGGGCGGCACCTTCCTGCTCAACACCGCCGCCCCGGTGGAGGAGCTGGACAAGGTTCTCCCCGCCAACGTCAAGCGGGATCTGGCTAAGAAGGGCTGCAAGTTCTTCATCATCGACGGCGTCGGCATCGCCCGCGAAGTGGGCATGGGCGGCCGTATCAACACCATTCTGCAGGCCGCCTTCTTCAAGCTGACCGAGATCATGCCCATCGAGGAGGCGGTCGGCAAGATGAAGGAAGCCGCCACCAAGACTTACGGCACCAAGGGCGAGAAGATCGTCGCCATGAACCCCGCCGCCATTGACAGAGGGCTCGACGGGCTGGTGGAGGTCCCCGTCCCCGCCGCCTGGGCCGATGTGGCCGACGACGCGGCCGCCGCTGCGATCGAGGGCGAGGGAGAGCTGATCGAGTTTGTCCGCGATGTCATGACCCCCATGGCCGCCCAGAAGGGCGACAGCCTGCCTGTCTCCGCCTTTGCCGGCCGTGAGGACGGCTCCTTCCCGCTCGGCACCTCCGCCTTTGAGAAGCGCGGCATCGCCGTCGACGTGCCCGCCTGGGATCCCCAGAAGTGCATCCAGTGCAACCGCTGCTCGCTGGTCTGCCCGCACGCCGTCATCCGTCCCGCCGCCCTCTCCGCCGAGGAGGCCGCTGCCGCCCCCGCCGCCCTCAAGACCCTGCCCATGACCGGCAAGGGCTGCGAGGATCTGAAGTTCACCCTCACCATCTCCCCGCTCGACTGCACCGGCTGCGGCAGCTGCGCCGCCGTCTGCCCCGCCAAGGAGAAGGCGCTCACCATGCAGCCGATTGAGAGCCAGATGGAGCAGCAGGAGGCGTTCAACTATGTGGTGGACAAGGTCTCCGAGAAGGCCCTGCCCTTCGCTGCCGACACCATCAAGGGCAGCCAGTTCAAGACCCCCCTGCTCGAATTCTCCGGCGCCTGCGCCGGCTGCGGCGAGACGCCCTATGCCAAGCTGGTCACCCAGCTGTACGGCGACCATATGTATGTGGCCAACGCCACCGGCTGCTCCTCCATCTGGGGCGGCTCCGCTCCCTCCGTGCCCTACGCCAAGAACAAGCAGGGCCGCGGCCCCGCCTGGGCCAACTCCCTCTTTGAGGACAACGCCGAGTTCGGCTACGGCATGGCTCTGGCCGTTGCCCAGCGCCGTCAGAAGCTGATTGACGACTGCACCTTCTTTGCCGACTCTCTCGAGCAGGCCAAGGAGAAGGGCAACGAGGCCTGGATTGCTCAGGCCGAGGCCTGCGCTGCCTGGCTTGCTGTCAAGGACGACGCCAACCTCTCCCGCGAGGCGGGCAAGAAGGTGGTCGCCGCCATGGAGGCCGCGGTGAACTGCCCGCTGCCGCAGAAGAAGTCGATCCTCGACAACGCCGATCTGCTGCCCCGTCAGGTGGTGTGGATCTTCGGCGGCGACGGCTGGGCCTATGACATCGGCTTCGGCGGCTTAGACCACGTCCTCGCCTCGGGCGACGATGTCAACGTGCTGGTGTTTGACACCGAGGTGTACTCCAACACCGGCGGCCAGTCCTCCAAGGCGACCCCCACCGGCTCGGTGGCCCAGTTTGCGGCGGCCGGCAAGGTGACCGGCAAGAAGGATCTGCCGGCGATTGCCATGAGCTACGGCAACGTCTACGTCGCCTCCATCTGCATGGGCGCCGACTACCAGGGCGCGGTGCGCGCCATCGCCGAGGCGGGCAGCTACAGAGGCCCCTCCCTGATCGTCGCCTACGCCCCCTGCATCAACCACGGCATCAAGGGCGGCATGGGCGCCTCCCAGGCCGAGGCCAAGGCGGCTGTGGACGCCGGCTACTGGTTCAACTTCCGCTACGATCCCCGCCGCAAGGCGAAGGGCGAGAACCCCTTCCTGCTCGATTCGCCCAAGCCCTCGGTTGCCTATGGTGACTTCCTCAAGAACGAAGTGCGCTACACCTCGCTCGAGCTGACCTTCCCGCAGCGCGCCGAGACCCTGTTTGCGGACGCCGCGCGTCAGGCTGAGGAGAAGTACGAGGCGCTGGCGAAGAAGGCCGGGAAGTAAGGAGATTGACCGGCTGAGGCTTTCGTCTGCTGAGGCTTTCACATGGATGTTCTTATGTGAGCGTAATTGTTTGGAAAGACACCCTTCCCGGGTTTGGGGAGGGTGTCTTTTTGTGGGGGATGAGGGAGTGTGGTCGGTTGACCACACTCCCCACTTCCATTGTGGGTACGAACCCGCCCGGCCTGTCAAGGGACGGGTCGTATTTTACAAAAGCCCTTGCGGGGGACGGGCTTTTGTAAAATCTCCACCCTTGAACCCTTGACAGGCCTGCGCTTGTGCGTTGACATGGGCGCAGCGCGGTGGGCGAGGCTGCACCCGCATGGGCTGGCTTTGTGCGCTGATTCAGGGAGGGCTTGTGTCGACGCTTTGACGGGACAGCGCCCG
>JAFQKL010000396.1 GCA_017396965.1 Clostridia bacterium | reverse complement strand
TGTCCGAGCGTTCCTCCAGCAGCCGTTCCAGTTCAGCGGTGCCGTCATTCCAGGGCAGATAGCTCAGGACATATTCGAGGACATTGTCATCGGTGATCTCATCCTTCTCCACCATCTCCATCAATGTTCCGGTATAGTTCGTGTCGACCGAGGCGAGGCTGGTTTTTCCGCCCTGCACATAAAACACGGTTTCCAGCAGAAAGGTGCGGTAGGAGACCGGCATGGTGTTGTCGCCAACGATCTCGCCCAGCTGATCGGGGGTGATTTTAGGGGCGATCCGTTCCAGGGTGGCAGGAGTGAAAAAAACCAGCGTGGAAGGATCTTCCTCCGCTGCCTCGGCAATGGTGCACAGCAGGGTGTCGTCGCTCATCGCCGCGAGGGTTTCTTCCAGTGCCTCCGTGCCACCGCCTGCGGCAGCCTCTTCCAGCTGCTGCAGCCCACGCCGCATCTGAAGGCTGGGCGCATTGGGGAGGATCAGGCCGCTGTATGCCGCGGCTGCGGAAAGGCAGAGCGCGGCAAGCAGGGCAAGCGCGATCCACCATCTTCGATGTTTGTGTTTGTTCAAAATAGACGCCTCCTTGTTTCAGAATGGGGGTTCAGAGAAGGCGTGCGTTGCCCATCGGAATCACCTCCTGCGGATTCTTAAGATTTATCTGAATATATTATACTGTTGTTTTGAGATGAAATCAACATACAGTTTTGTTTTTTTTGTAGAAATATGAAAAATTAATCGGCACATTTATAAATAATTAACTATATATGAAAATAAATATATTAATTTTTCGAGAATCCTCATGCGGAACTGGAATTTTGAAATCAAACAGAACGACAAGAAAAATCTGTAAAATTGCGGGATATTCCACAGGTATTGAAAGCAATCAGAGATGGCGTAAACGAAAAATACCGCCCCGCCACACCCGGACAGAGAAAAAAACACACACCTCCAAAAGTGATTCTTCCCCCACAGTTTCCCACCCCTTCCAACCCTGACCGTTGACATCTCCCCCCGCAGGCGCTATACTGAGAATGCCCGATCCCGGGCATTTGGCGGGGTGCTCTGTTTTCGCGGGGGTGTCCCGCCGGCATCCTGTCTCACCCATCGTCCTTTGGGCGAGGAATCCCCCGGAAGAAGACCGGGGAACAAGAAGAAAGAAGAAAGGAAGTACCCCGATGAAAAAACTCCGCGTCCTGCTGCTCACCCTGCTGCTGGTGTCGGCCCTCTGCCTCAGCGCCTCCGCCGCCGGCTTTGAGCACGCCGCCGAGCAGCTCAAGTCGGTCGGCCTGTTCCAGGGCGGCGACAATGGCTTCGAGCTGGACCGCGCCCCCACCCGTGCCGAGGCGGCGGTGATGCTCACCCGTCTGCTGGGCATTGAGGAGGCCGCCAAGGAGGCCCACGCCGCCGGCACCGCCACCCATCCCTTCACCGACGTCCCCACCTGGGCCGACCCCTACATCGGCCACCTCTACAGCCTCGGCCTCACCAGCGGCATGACCGCTGACACCTACGGCACCGATTCGCTGTGCAACGACAAGATGTACTGCACCTTCGTCCTGCGCGCCCTCGGCTACAGCGACGCCGCCGGTGACTTCTCCTACGACACCTCCGTTGACTTCGCCGCCGAGAAGGGCATCTACAACCCCTCCTACTTCGCCGGCGACTTCCTGCGCGACAACGTCGCCGCCATCTCCTACCAGGCCCTCTTCACCGCCGAGAAGGACAAGGAGACCACCCTGCTCGACCGTCTGGTTGCTGACGGCGCCGTCTCCGCCGAGGCTGCCGCCCCCCTGCAGGAGAAGGCCGACACCTATGCCGCCTACCTCGCTGACTCCGCCGCCGTTTCCAGCGCCACCTCGATGGATCTCACCCTCACCGCCGACATGACGATGACCATCGAAGGCGCCGAGCCCATCGCCGCCACCATCCCCGCCTCCACCGTGAAGGTGGTCATGACGGAGGAGAAGGTGGAGATGGAGATGCTGCTCGCCACCGAGACGGAGACGGAGGAAGGCCCGGTCACCGTCACCCAGAAGATGTGGCTCAAGGACAATGTCCTCTATGTCGAGGCCGAGGGCGAGAAGGTGAAGACCGCGCTGCCGGAGGGGATCGCCCAGCAGGTGGTGGCCGATCAGACCAAGACCGTCAACCTGCCCGGCGAAGACCTCTGCCTCGTGGAGACGGTGACCCTGACCGAGGAGGCCGACGGCAAGACCTACACCCTCGTCATGGGCGGCGCCCTGGGCGATGCGGTCAACAGCGTCCTTGCGCAGATGAACGTTCCCGGCGCCTCCCATGTCGAGATCGGCAAGATGGAGACGAAGGTGCGCTTCGATGCGGCGGGTGTGCTGGAGAATCTGGCCGTTGCCTATGAGATGAGCATGGATGTCACCGCCGAGGGCGCGACCTATCCGGTCAGCTGCGTCTACAACGTCGTCTGCGACATCAACGCCGTGGGCGACGATGTCGTGATCGAGTTCCCCGATTTCTCCGACTTTGTCGACGCTCCCGCGGAGTAAGGAAGGGAAATTCCATGTTCCTCCCGGCCGCCACCCTCCACAAAGCGACCCAATCTTTTTCAACACACCAAAAGCCGTCCCCCGCAACCGGGGGACGGCTTTTCATTGGAAGGAGATTCGCAGGACGCTTGCCTCATGTCGGCAGAATGTCCGCAGGATACAGATACACCGCCGCACCCTGCCAAGGCGCTATTCCATCTTCCGAAACTGGGTGAAGAACAGCGCCGCCGTAAACGAAACCGCCAGCAGGTCGGCCACCGGCTCGGCGAGGTAGACGGCGAGGGCCTGGTCAATCGGCAGAATATTCGGCAGCAGGTAGATGAGGGGGATGAGCAGCACGAACTTGCGCATCACCGCCACCGTGATCGAGGCCTTGGCGCTGCCGATGGCGGTGAAGGTCATCTGGCAGGCCACCTGCACGCCGAAGATGCCGAGGGCGGCGAGGTAGATGCGCAGCGCCCGGGCGGCGTAGTCAAGCAGTGCCGCATCGGAGGTGAAGATACCGGCGAAGAGGCGGGGGAAGAGCATCACCAGCGCCCAGAGCGTCAGCGAGTAGCCGAGGCTGATGCGCAGCAGCAGCGAGAAGGCCGAGCGGACGCGGGGGGTGTTGCCGGCGCCGAAGTTGTAGCTGATGATCGGCTGCGCCCCCTGTCCGAGGCCGGAGAGCGGCAGCATGGCGAACTGCATCACGCTGGAGAGGATGGTCATCGCCCCCACGGCGAGGTCGCCGCCGTACTTCGCCAGCGAGGTGTTGAAGCAGACCGAGAGCAGGCTCTCGCTCGACTGCATGATGAACGCCGCCAGCCCCAGCGCCATGCAGGGCAGAATGACGCCCCTCTCCAGCCGCACGTTCTCCCGCCGCAGCCGCAGCCTGGTGCGCGGCCCGGTGAGGAAGCGCAGCACCCACAGGCAGGACAGCCCCTGCGACAGAATCGTCGCCAGCGCCGCCCCGGCCACGCCCATGTCAAAGAAATAGATGAAGACGGGGTCCAAAAGAATATTGGAGACGGCGCCGATCAGCACCGAGCGCATCGAGATGCTGGTGAAGCCCTGGGCGGTGATAAAGGCGTTGAGGCCGAGGGTGAGCTGGACGAAGAGGGTGCCGAGGGCATAGATGCGGATATAGGCGACCGCGTAGCCGATGGTGCTGTCACTCGCGCCGAACAGCAGCAGCAGCGGGCGGGAGAAGAGCAGCAGCGTGGCGGTGAGCAGGGTGCCCACCGTCAGCAGGGCACAGCAGCAGTTGCCGAGGATGCGCTCCGCCTCCTTCTCGTCGCCCCGCCCCATGGCGATCGACGCCCGCGGCGCTCCGCCGCTGCCCACCAGCGCGGTGAAGGCGGAGACCAGCATGATGAGCGGCATACACACCCCCATCCCGGTCAGCGCCAACGCCCCGTCGCCCGGCATATGGCCGATGTAGATGCGGTCGACGATATTATAGAGCATATTGATCAGCTGCGCCGTCACAGTCGGCAGCGCCAGCCGCACCAGCAGACGTGGGATCGGCTCGGTGGCGAGAAAGTCGCGGTTTTGATTCATGGGGGCACGTCCTTTCCGGAGAGGGGTGATGGAAGATTTGCCATAAATAACAGTGTATCACGTTCCAGGAGACAAGGTCAAGTGACAGCTGTCCCGGGATGGGCAAAACACCCCGCTGCGGCCGAGCGTGCAGGCGGCCGGTCGGCCCCGGCCAATGGGCGGGGACTTATCCGGCGTCGCCGGCCAGGGACGCCGCCCCCTCCGCCGCCACGACCTCCTCCAGCACCGAGATCACCACAAATCGCCGCGAGCGGCGGTTGT
>JAFQKL010000395.1 GCA_017396965.1 Clostridia bacterium | reverse complement strand
TCCGATCTTCGATCGGCAGGCGGCTCCCCCCGTCCCCTCATCGCACCCCACCACCACCAAAAAGACCCGACGGAGCCCTCCCACTCCGCCGGGTCTTTCTCTTTCCCAAAATCATTCAGAAAGAACAGCAGAGGCCCCCTCAGACCAGCCCCTCCATCTGCTCCACCAGCCGGTCAAACTGCCAGAGCGCCTCCCGCACCGGCTGCGGCGTGGAGAGATCCACCCCCGCCACCTTGAGCGCCTCCAGCGGCGTCAGGCTGTCGCCGGCGGAGAGGAAGCGCAGATAGTCCTCCACGCCCCCCTGCTCGAGAATCCGCCCGGCAATCGCCTGCGCCGAGGCAAAGCCGGTGGCGTACTGGTAGACATAAAAGTCGTAGTAGAAATGGGGAATCCTCGACCACTCCTTGCGGATCAGGGCATCCTGCACCACGCCGTCGCCAAAATAGGCGGCGCACAGCTCGCCGTACAGCCCGTCGAGCACCTCCGGGGTCAGCGGCAGGCCCTGCTCCACCAGCTCGTGGGTCTTCAGCTCAAACTCGGCAAACATCGTCTGCCGGAACAGGGTGGCGCGGAACTGCTCCAGCGCGTGGTTGGTCAGATAGGCGAGCTTCTTCTGATCCTCCCCCGCCTCCTTTTGCAGATAGCGCAGCAGCAGGGCCTCATTGACGGTGGAGGCCACCTCGGCGACAAAGATGCTGTACCCCCGGTAGATCGGCGGCTGGGTGTGGTTGGTGAGATAGCTGTGCATGGCGTGGCCCAGCTCGTGGGCCAGGGTGAAGGCGGACTCGAGATTGTCCTGATGGTTGAGCAGCAGATAGGGATGGCAGGTGGGGGTGCCGTTGGAATAGGCGCCGCTGCGCTTGCCCTCGTTCTCGTAGACGTCAATCCAGCCCTCGGTGCGCGCCTTTTGGAGCAGGACGGCATACTCCTCGCCCAGCGGCTTTAAGGCCTCGATGACCATCTCCCACGCCTCGTCGTAGCTGACCTTCTGATAGGGGTTCTCGCAGATCGGCACATAGAGGTCGTACATATGCAGCTCCTCCAGCCCCAGCGCCTTCTTGCGCAGCGCCATATAGCGGTAGAAGGAGGGATGCGCCTCGTGGACGGCCTCGATCAGGCTGTGGTACACCTCGGTGGGAATGCGGTTGCCATAGAGACACATGGCAAGGCAGGACTCGTAGCCCCGGGCCTGCTTGGCAAACTTGTTTTTCCGCTCGTGGGCCAGCAGGATGGCGGCGAGGGTGTTGCTGTGGGCGGCGTAGACCTTGTACAGCGCCTCAAACGCCTCCCTGCGCACGCGGCGGTCGGTGGACTCGAGGAAGTGGATATACCGCCCGTGGGTCAGCTGCACCGGCTCGCCGTCTGCGTCGGTGATGGTGCCGAACTCCATGTCGGCGTCGCTGAGCATCGAGAAGATCTCCTCCGCAGAGCCGGACATCTCCGCCATCAGTGACATCAGATGCTCCTCCCGCTCGGGCAGGACGTGGGGACGCTGGTGGAGGATGTCGTCGAGATACTTGCGGTAGTGCTGCAGCGCGGGGACGGTGTCGACAAAATGGGAGATCTCCTCCGCCTTGTCGAGAATCTCGGGGACGAAGAAGGCGGTGGCGGCGCCCATCTCCGCCAGCACCGCCGTCACCTGGCCGAGATAGCCCTGATAGGTGGCGTTTTTGGTGTCCTCATCGCTCTTTAAGGCGGCGTAGCTGCCGATGTCGCCGGCGAGATCGCCGGTCTGCTCAAAGAGGCACAGGGCGGAAAGCAGCCCGTCGGCGGTGCCGAGGGTGCCTTTGAGGGCGGCGAGGTCGCCGATGCGGGTCTTTAAGGTGTCAAGGGCCTGCAAAAAGGCCTCGTCGGTGGGGTAGATGTCCGAAGTCCGCCACTGGAAGGCGGGGTCGCCCTCGCTGCGGCGGGGCAGGCGCTTGGTTTCAGCCATACTGTCTCTCCTTTTTGGGGGTTTCGTTTGAATGAAGAACAGGGTTGCCGGGTGCCTGTTGCGGGCGGCGACCTCTCTTGGGAGGGGTGTTTCGCCGCCTGCGGGCGGCGACCCCTGCAGGGGGCCTACCCGCGGAAAAAGCGGCCGCCGTTTGGGTACAGCGGCCGCCAACACTCAGTATTCCAGCACGGGATTGTCCTTATGTACGGCGCCCCGCACCACGGCCTTGCAGCCGAAGTGCTGCTCGCAGAGGGCGGCCAGCTCGTCCAGCGCCGCCTCCACCTGGGGGGCTAAGAAGGTAAATCCGTCGATGGGGAAGAAGACGTCGGTGGTGTCTCTCTCGATCTTACTGAGGTCGCTCTGCCGCCAGATCCAGCGGCGGGTGCCGACGATGTTGCCGTTGGCGTAGATCATCTCGCCAATGTCGGGCTGCTCATCGGCCTCGGCGCCGAAGGGGCGGAAGATGTCGCCCTCTCTGGCGAAGCGGACTTCCTCATCCACGTCGCTTAAGGGATGGGCGCCCATCGGCAGCAGATACTTGATGGAGACGGCGTTGCCCAGATCGACGATGGGGTTGATATGCGGCATCCCCTTGCCCTTCTCGATGCGGGAAGCCAGCGCCTCGATGGAGGGCATGAACTTGTTGGGATTCATGCCCAGCTGGTTGAAGGCGGCGCGGAAGGGCAGGATCATGGTGTTCTCCTTGACCTTGCGGCCGGCCAGCTTCTGGTGGATCTCCTCCACACAGGCGTTTAAATACTCGGTGACACCGGGGTAATCCTTTGTGTTGTCAATGCCCTTGACCACCAGCGCACCGATGTACAGCTCGGGCAGCTTGTCAAAGACCTCCGGGGCGATGCGAAAGCTCATGTCGGTTCCTCCTTGTCGTATTCTTGCTTGTATGCTTATGGTATTCTTGTTGTATCACAGGCGGGCTGCGGCGTCAGATGCTGCGGATCTGATCCTCGGCGCGCTTGAGCACGTTGAAAAAGGCGGGGGCGTCGCGGGTGAAGCGGGTGCGGATGGCCTCGTAGCCGAGCGGCTCCGAGAGGGCGTGGTCCTTGGCGAGACGGGCGGCCAGCAGCTTGAGCTGCAGCTCCGAGAGCTGCTGCGCGGCGTTGCCTGCCTCCAGAAAGGCCATCTCGGGCAGGGAGAACAGCCCCTGCAGATGTTCAGGGTCGGCCTGGGTGAGGTGGCGGAACACCTTATAGATCGCCATCCCCAGATACTGCTGGGCGCAGCCGGCAAAGCTGCGCAGCGCCTCCTGCTCCATGAGGCCAAACAGCACCCCCACGGCACTCTGGGTCATGGTGCGCCCCAGCACCGTGGCGGCGCTGCGGCCGCGCAGGGCATTGTCCGGCTGGGCGGTGGTTTCGGGCAGCACCTCGCCGGGACGGCGCTCGCTGGAGAGGCCGAGCAGATAGTCGGCCGAGACGTTGTAATACTCCGCGGCGGCGCAGAGGAATTTGAGCCCCGGCTCGCGCGATCCGTTCTCATAGTGACTGAGCAGGGCCTGCGAGATGCCAAGGGCCTGCGCCACCACCTTCTGGGTCAGTCCGCGCTCCTTGCGCAGCAGGGCCAGCACGCGGGGAAAATCGCTGCTCATGCTCCTTCCTCCTTTTCCGCTCTCTGCCGCAATCGACAGGTTTCTCTACTGTGGGTAATAGTATAGCGGAAATACCACGACTTGTAAAGAGCCTTACGGACGTTTTTTCCCAAAAGATTCCCCTGCCGTCCCCACAACCTTAGCCGTGTGGAAAGGGATTTCCTCCCGTCTTTCTCTTGCGTGAGCGGTCTGGTTTATGGTATACTGTTTTGGGAAAGTGTATCAAAACCACCGGGCGGCCGCCGCCGCTTTGTGAGTATCGAAATGATTTGGAGAAAGGAAGCGCGTGTCATCATGAAACTGACCTTTTACGGTGCGGCCAAAACCGTGACCGGCAGCTGTCACTGCCTTGAGGTGGCGGGCAAGCGAATTCTCATCGACTGCGGTCTGCAGCAGGGCCGTGACGAGGTGGACAATGCCCAGCTCGGGTTCCATCCGGGCGAGGTGGACTATGTCTTCGTCACCCATGCCCACATCGACCACTCCGGCCGTCTGCCGCTGCTCATCAAGCAGGGCTACCTCGGCGGGATCTACACCTCCCGCCTCACCGCCGAGCTGCTCTCGATCATGCTGCGCGACTCTGCCCACATTCAGGAGATGGATGCGGAATACGAAAACCGCAAGGGCAAGCGCGCCGGCCGCGCTCCCGTTGAGCCGCTGTACACAATCGAGGATGCAGAGACCACCCTCACCCGCCTGCAGGAGTTCAACTACGGCGAGAAGCACACCCTCTGCGAAGGGGTGGAGTTCCGCTTTGTCGACGCCGGCCACCTGCTCGGCTCCTCCATCGTCGAGATCTGGGCCACGGAGGACGGCGTGACCAAAAAGCTGGTCTTCTCCGGCGACCTCGGCAACTTAAATCAGCCGATCATCCGCAATCCCCAGTACGTCACCGAGGCGGACTATGTCATCACCGAATCCACCTACGGCGACCGCAACCACGAGGGCGAAGGCTCCTACACCGAGGACCTCGCCGTGATTCTCGACGAGACCTTTGCCAAGGGCGGCAACGTCATCATCCCCGCCTTCGCCGTCGGCCGCACCCAGGAGCTGCTCTACTTCATCCGCGAGATCAAGGAGCAGGGTCTGGTCAAGAGCTATCCTGACTTCCCCGTGTTTGTCGACTCGCCCCTGGCCCGCTCGGCCACCGGCATCTACTCGGGCGATTTGACCGGGTACATTGACGAGGAGGCCGTCGATCTGGTGCAGGACGGCATCGCCATGTTCACCTTCCCCG
This sequence comes from Clostridia bacterium, assembly GCA_017396965.1. Taxonomy (GTDB): domain Bacteria; phylum Bacillota; class Clostridia; order Oscillospirales; family Feifaniaceae; genus Galloscillospira. The sequence goes on along the minus strand of JAFQKL010000395.1, from coordinate 935 downwards.
GCCTCGAGCTGACCGAGTCGGCGGAGGAGTCGAAGCAGCTCAACTTCGACACCCGTCCCAAGGTGATCATCTCCGCCTCCGGTATGTGCGACGCGGGCCGTGTGCGCCATCACTTAAAGCACAACCTCTGGCGGCCGGAGTGCGCGGTGGTGTTCGTCGGCTTCCAGGCCGAGGGCAGCTTCGGGCGGCATCTGTTAAACGGCGCCGAGCGGGTGAAGATGTTCGGCGAGGAGATCGCCGTGCGGGCCAGAATCGTCAACTTCAAGGGCCTCTCCTCCCACGCCGACCATGACGCACTGGTGGACTGGCTTGCCCACTTTGAGCCGAAGCCCGATCACGTCTTCATCGTCCACGGCGACATGGAGGTCACCGAGACCTTCGAGAAGGAGCTGGTGGAGCTGGGCTACGCCGCCCATTCGGCGGACTATCAGGAGGAGTACGACCTGATTGCCAACCGCGTACTCAAGGCGGGCACCCTGCCGCCGAAGAAGAAGCCGGCGCAGGCGCCGGAGGAGCGCGCCTCCTCGGCCTACCCCGAGCTGCTGGACGTCGGCAACCAGGTGCTGGCGGCGATCAAGAGCAACCGTCAGGGGGCGAACAAGAATCTGCGCGCCATGGCCGAGCAGCTTAAGAAGCTGCTGGCTGAGTGGGAGGCGTAAGGGTTTTTCCCGGTCTGTGGCGAGGCTTTGTGCCAGTGAGTCAGTGTGATTGAGAAGAGGGCCGCGCTGCCCGTGGGGCGGCGCGTCCTTTTGGTTTTGTGGACGGGGGAGATCGGGGGAGGGCCGGATCGGGGGATTTAGGAACAAACCGCGCAGTTTGGACGCTGTGCAGCGGGCGGGACTGTCCCTGCGTGGGCGGGCTGTATTGTCTGCACCATACCCAGCCGGCGCAGGAGGTGTGCCTGTCCGGGGTGTGGACGCGGGCCGTCAGGCTGG
>JAFQKL010000394.1 GCA_017396965.1 Clostridia bacterium | reverse complement strand
GTTCCGGGCGCGGGACGGGATGTCAAGGGCGCCGAAGGCGGGGAGACAGAAAATTTTTGTCCCGTCCCCCGCAAGGGACAAAAATTTTCTGTCGACCGCACCCTTGACAGGAGGGACACGGGCCATGCTGCTGCCGAAGGCAGGCGGAAAAATCACATTTTTCCGCCTGCCTTCCATGTCTTTCATGGCAAACAGCGCTTTTTTGACAAGCAGTCCGCCGCCCGCCGGGGCGGCTCTCTTCATTGTAAAGGTTGAAGCCGACTTTAAGTCAAGGAGATTTTTGTGAAAAATTCTCAAAAGAGAAATTGTTCCGCCTCCTCCACCTTGAGCTCCACCGTTTCGGCGAGGTGGAAGGAGTAGATCACGGCGCGGTGGACGGCGCGGCCGGTCATGCGGCGGTAGGCGGCGCAGTAGAGCAGCAGCTGGCTGCGGTAGCGCTCAGCCAGCACCGAGACGGCGCGGACGCGGTCGGTCTTGTAGTCCACCAGCACCACCTCGCCGTCGCGCTCGTAGACGCAGTCAATCACCCCCTGCAGCAGCACCCGCTCGCGGGCGGTCTCCGCATCGAGATCCGGCAGCAGCAGACCGGCCGGCACCAGCTGGGTGAAGCGCAGCTCGCGGCGGACGGTGTCGGCAGCCAGCATTTCGGCGAAGAGGGGACTGTCCGTGAAGGCCCGGACGCGGGAGATGGACAGCAGCTCGCGTTGACGGGGGGAGAGGAAGCCCTGCTGCACCAGCTCGTCGATCTCGCCCTCGGGGTCGTCGGCGAGGCGGCGCAGGTAGGCGAACTGCACCAGCTCGTGCATGGCGGTGCCGGCCTCGGCGGGGGTGGCTTCGGCGGTCTCGCGGAAAAAGGCGGGGCGGCCGAGGCCCTGTTTTTGCGGACGGTAGGCGGCGAGGCGGCGGCCGGCGGGGAGGTCGGGGTCCTCCGTCTGCATCAGGTCCTTGAGGCGGGTGACGGTGAGCTTGGTGGGCAGGCGGACGGCGCCGGCGAGGGGCAGGGGAGTGAGGGCGGAGGCGAAATCGGCGGGGACGGCGGCGGGTTGGGCGGCCTCCTCCCGCTCCGCTGTGGGGAGGGGGGCGCGGACGACTTCGGCGGGGATGAGGCGGCAGGGGAGCGGCGGCAGGGGGCCGTCCGGCGGGTCGATGCCGTAAAAGCGGCAGAGGTCGCGGCCCACCGACGTCCCCTGCAGCGGCAGCAGCAGCAGCTCGCCGAGGGAGGTGGCCGCCAGCAGCTGCGCGGGATGGACGCGGCCGTTGCCCTGCCGCACGGCGGGGGCGAGCTTGCGCAGCGGGGCGTAGGAGCCGCGGGTGTCGGCCACCAGCAGCAGGCGCTCGCGGGCGCGGGTGAGGGCGACGTAGAGACAGCGCAGCTCCTCAGCGCGCATCTCCCGCTCCAGACGGCGGCAGACACCGGCGCGCTGCAGGGTGTCAAACTCCGCCATCCGCCGGTTGTCGCGCAGCTTGAGGCCGATGCCGACCTCCGTCTGCATGAGAAAGCGCTCGCCCAGATCCTTGGTGTTGATCCGCCGGCCGAGACCGGCGACGATGACGATGGGGAATTCCAGGCCCTTCGACTTGTGGATGCTCATGATCCGCACCACCTCGCCCGAGACGGCGGCCTTGTCGGCAAAGGGGGCGGGGCGGCCGCTCTGGCGCAGGCCGTTTAAGTAGCCGAGGAAGCGGAAGAGGCCGCGGGAGCCGTTTTGCTCAAACTCCGCCGCCTGACGCAGCAGCAGGCGCAGGTTGCGGCAGCGCTGTTCGCCGCGAGAAGCCGCTGCCGTCACCGTCATCAGGCCGCTCTGCTCCATCACCACCAGCATCAGCCGCTCCACCGACTCGCGCTCGGCCAGCTCCCGCCACTGCTCAAGGCGGGTGAGAAAGTCATCCACCGCCGGCAGCCGCTCGCGGACGGCGCGGGCGGCGTAGTAAAAGGGCCCGTCCCCGGCGAGGCGGATTTCCGCCAGCTGGTCGGGGGTGAGGCCGCAGAGGGGGGAGCGGAGGACGGCGGCGAAGGGCACGTCGGAGAGGGGGTTGTCCACCACCTCCAGCAGCGAGAGCAGCAGCAGCACCTCCGGCTGGAGGAAGAAGGTCTCGGCCGCGTCGCAGGCGGCTTCGATGCCGCGCTCCGAGAGGGCCTGCTCGATCAGCGGCGCGCGGCCGGTGACCGAGCGCAGGAGGATGACGATGTCCCGCTTTTCGGCGGGGCGGACGGTGCCGTCCTTGTCGGTGACGGTGGCGGTGGCCAGCAGCTTTGTCACCAGATCGGCGACGTATTCGTTCTCCCCCGCCTCGTCCTCCTCCTCTGACGCCTCCGACGCCGACGCCTCGGTGAGCAGATGCAGCTCCACGGGCGGATCGTCCTTGGGATCGTAGATCGAAGCGCCGAAGTGCAGCGCCTCCTCCTGATAGGAGAGCCCGCCCAGCTCCTCGCCCATGGTGCGCTCGAAGACGGCGTTAACGAAGGCGAGGATGGCGGCGCGGCTTCTGAAATTGCGCGAGAGGATCACCTGGCGCTGTCCCGCCCCCTCCTCTGTGAGCGGCGCGAAGCTGCGGCGCTTTTCCACGAAGATGCGCGGCTCCGCCTGGCGGAAGAGGTAGATCGACTGCTTGGCATCGCCGACCATGAAGAGGTTTTTCTCCTCTCTTGAGAGGGCGCGGAAGATGAGGTCCTGCAGCTCGTTGGTGTCCTGATACTCGTCGATCAGAATTTCGCTCCAGCGGGCGGACAGCTCTCTGGCGCGGGGGGTGGGGACGAAGCGGCCCGCTTCGTCCTTTTGGAGCAGCAGCGAGAAGCAGAGGTGGGTGACGTCGTTGTGGTCGAGCAGGCGGCGCTGATCTTTTTCCCGGCGCAGGCGCTGCTCCAGCTCGAGGACAAAGGCGGTGAGGCCGCGCAGGGCGGGCAGCAGGGCGGCGGCGTCGGACGCGGCTTCGGCGGTGGGGAGGAAGAAGCTCTTTTCGCGTAAATTTTTGATGCTTTTTTTGACCTGATCGCGCAGCGCCATCACCCGCTCCTTGGTCCCCTCGTCCGCCCTCCCGGCCGGACCGAGACGGGCCCAGCCGGGGTCGGCAAGCAGGGTGGTCACCCGGTCGAAGTCACCGGCGGAGACGGCCTCGTCCAGCTTTTGCAGGTAGAGAAGATCCTGCTCCAGCGCGGGGAGGTGCTTCTCGCAGAGGACATCGTCGCTCTCAGCCAGCTCCATCGCCTGCCCCAGCAGGCGGGCGACGTAGTCAAGCTGCATGGCGGCGGCGCGGAGCAGCTCTTTGCCGAAGGGGGTGGCGGCGAAGTCGGGGGTCTTGGTGTAAAAGTCGATCTGACGGCGGAGAAAGCCCTCTCGGTCGGGCAGGGCGGCGATCTTTTTGCGCAGCAGGGCGACGGTGGCGAGAAAGCGGCTGTCGTCCTTCGTGTCGGAAAAATACTCCACGGCGCTTAAGAAATCGGCCTCCCCCTCGCGGTAGCACTGCTCCAGCAGGTCGGCGGTGACGCTCTCCTCCAGCAGCTGCAGCTCCCCCTCCCCGGCGATGCGCACGGCCGGGGAGATGGAGAGCTCGGCGGCGTGTCGGCGGATGAGGCGGAGGAAGAAGCCGTCGATCGTCTCAAAGGCGGCGGTGGGCAGCAGCGCCAGCTGGCGGCGCAGGTGGCGGTTTCGCGGCGCCGCCGCCACCGCCTGTCGCAGGGCGGCGGCCATCTTCTCTCTCATCTCGGCGGCGGCGGCGCGGGTGAAGGTGACGACGAGAAAGCCGGTGATGTCGGCAGGATGCGCGGGGTCGGTGAGGCGCTCCAAAATGCGCTGCACCAGCACCGCCGTCTTGCCGGAGCCGGCGGCGGCGCTGACGAGCAGGGTGTGCCCCCTCGCCTCAATCGCCGCCCGCTGCTGATCGGTCCAGCGAACTTCCATCTAGTGGTCCTCCTTTCGGCCGGGGGTCTTCCCGGCAGTCTCCCGGCGCAAGCTGTCCCAGAACTGCTCGGCGGTGAGCCTCGGCAGCAGGCGCGGCTCCCCCTCATGGCGGCAGACGGCGCGCATCTCGCAGAACTTGCAGGCGTCTGCCCCGTTTGCTCCGCTGGTGACGGGGTCGATCGGCACCGCGCCGCCCCGCACCCGGGCGGCGATGTCGGCAAGCAGCCCCTCCATGTAGGTCCAGAGCAGGCCCAGCTCCTCTCTGGTGGCAAGGGCTGAGGTTTTGGGGGAGATTTCGCCCTTTCGGTCGATCGAGACGGGCAGGTTGTAGAAGCAGCCGCTGTGGTCCATCGCCCGCAGCACCTCCTCATCGTCGAGCAGCAGGCCGTTTTGTTTGGTGCGGCGCTCCTTTTGCAGCCCGCTTTCGCTGATGCTGCGGTCGTCGCAGGAGGTCACCTCCAGCTGCACCGGGGCGTAGACCACGCCGGCCGGCAGCAGCGGCTCCCCGTAGCGGTCCTTTCCGTTTTGCAGCAGCGCCCTGAGATAGAGCAGCATCTGCTGGCCGATGCCCTGGTAGAGCTCGGCATAGCGGATGTCCTTCTTGCTGCTCTTGTAGTCGACAATGCGCAGATACCGCTTCCCGTCCTTCGTAAGCAGATCCACCCGGTCCACCTTGCCGCGGATGTGGGCGGCCTCCTCCCCTTCGCCGATCACCAGCTCAGGGACGTCCTCCCCGATGACCAGCTCGTAGTCGACGGGGACAAAGTCGCTTTCACGCAGCTCCTTCAAAAGAAGGCCCACGGTGTGGTAGAGAATCCGGGAGAGGCGCAGGAAGAGGGCGCGAAAGCGGGCTTCCCGCTCGTTGAAATCGGGCATATGCTCGGTGAGGTAGTCGCGCACAATCGCGTCCACCCGCTCCTTTGCCTGCTGCTCGCTCATGGTGGTGCGCAGCTCGGGGGCGAGGTCTTTTAAGAAGCGTTCCATCACATGGTGGAGGAAGGTGCCGCGCTGCAGGGCGTCCATCTCGTGGCGGCGGCGGCTTTTGAGGCGCAGGCCGTAGCCGAGGAAGTAGGAGAAGGGGCACTGGGCGTAGCGTTCCAGCGAGGTGGGCGAGAGGGTGAGGCCCTGGTAGAGCCGCCGGGCGACGGCGGGGCGGGAGAAGACGGGATCCTCCTCCGCCCGCAGCGCGGCGGCGGAGAGGAGGCGGCAGCGTTCGGCCAGGGCGGGGTCGCCCTCCACCGCTTCCAGCAGCGGGGCGCGCAGGGGGTGGTCCTGCGGCAGGGTGAGCAGGCGCTCTGCCGCCTGAAGGGGGGCCTGAATGGAGGAAGGCTGCTCCCGCCAGCGGTCGATCTCCACCTCCTCCATCCCCGGCAGCAGACGGCGCAGGGTCAAAAGCCACGGCGAGGGGCGGCGCTCCTCGGCGGCGCGGCGGGAGTGGGTGAGGGTGAGGCTTTCGCTTCCCGCCATCAGGGCGAGGTAGGCGTAGTAGCGTTCCTCCAGCGCCTCCTCCTCGCCGGAGGGGGCGAGGCGGATGTGTCCCGCCGCCAGCTCCAGCTTGTCCGCCCCGCTGAGCAGACCGTTTTCGGCGGGGGGACGGGGGAAGAGGTCGTCCGAAAAGTCCATCACAAAGGCGTGGCGCACCATGCCGGGGAGGACGCGGTCGGCCCCCAGCACCAGCACCTGATCGACCGTCGCCGGGATGATGCCGATGCGGCTTTTGGAGGCGGCGAGGCGCAGCAGCTCGGCGTAGCGCCGGGCGGAGACTTCGGGGCCTGCGAGGGCTTCCAGCTGTTCCAAAAGCTCCATCGTGCTGTCCCACACCGACTCCAGCTCCAGCGCCGCCGCCTCGTCGCCGGCGGCGCGGTGGCGCTCCATCGCCCGCAGGGTGGCGGCTTCGGCCCCCACCGCCTCCAGCAGACGGCAGAGGGCCAGAGACAGGGGGCGGGCGCCGCCCTCCTTCACCGCCTCCTCCAGCTCCATCAGCGGGGCGACGGCGCGAAGGCGCAGCTGCTCCAGTTCAAACAGCTCCCGCCGGTCCCGCTCGCTCCACTGCGACTCAAACCCCTGCGGGTGCCAGGTGAAGGGCAGCTTCCAGCGGCTGCCGCGGATGCTCCAGGCGGAGACGTAGACCTCGAGGCGGTCCACCTCGTGGCGGTCGAGCCCGGCGAGGCCGGTCTTGAGGAAGGCGAGCACATCGTCGCAGCGGTAGCCGCCGAGGACGGCGGTGAGGGCGGCGAGCAGCAGGGCGGGCAGCGGCTTGTCGGCCAGCACGCCGCGGCGGTCGAGCTGCACCGGCAGGCCGAATTTGGAAAAGGCGGTTTCGATCAGGGCGGCGTCGCGGGGGGCATCGCGCACGATCACCGCCATCTCGCGGGGGCGCACCCCCTGGCGCAGCAGGCGGGCCATCTCGGCGGCGACGAACTCCGCCTCCTCCGCCGGCGTCTCGGCGACGGCGGCGCGGACGGCGGAAGCGTCCCCCGCAAAGGGCGGCAGGTCCTCGTGGAGCAGGGCCTCTTCCAGATACTGCAGCACCTTCGGCTTATCGGCCCGCTCGGGGAGGGTGCGGTCGGGGGCCTGTCCGGCGCCGGTCTCCAGCGCCAGACGGCGCAGCTGCTCGGCGGTGAGGCGGACGCTGTGCAGCGCGTCCAGCTCGTCCGCAGGCGGGCCGCCGTCCTCCCCGAGCAGGGCCACGGTGACCTGGGCGCCGCTCTGCAGCATCCGCTCGATCATGGTCATCTCCTGCGGGGTGAAGCCCTTGAAGTGCCAGAGGAAGATGTCGTAGCCTGCGAAGAAGGCGGCGCTGCCCTCCTCAAAGAGACGGTCGGCGGCGGCGCTGAGGGCGAATTCCGCGCCGCGCAGCCGCTCCATCTCCCCTTTGAGGGCGGTGTAGAGCAGGGCCAAATCGTGCAGACAGTTTTTGAGGTCGCCTTTGGGCAGACGGTCGGCGAGGTCCATCAGATCGTCGGGATCCGTCTCATAGGCGGCGAACTCGCGAAACTGGCTGCGCAGCAGCTCGACAAAGTCGGCCCGCAGGGAGGCGGGGCCGTAGGCTTTGAGGTCGGCGCGGTGGCGGTCGGTCAGCCCCGAGAGCAGAATGCGCATTCCCCCCTCGCTGAGTGTGGGGGCGGTGCGGCCGCCGAGGCGGTCGAAGATAAAATCGGGCAGACGGCGAAAGCTGAGCACCTCCACCCAGAGGGAGAACGAATCCCCGATCGCCTCCAGCAGCCGGCGCTCGGTGGTGACGGAAAACTGCTCCGGCACCAGCACCAGACAGGGACTCCCCTCCCTGCGGGCGAGCAGCTCTTTGGCCAGGGCGGCGGTGAAGTCGGCCGAGGGCATTCCGAAAAAGAGCGAGAGCATGGTCTGCTCCTCCTTCCAAGCATCTTTTTGTTCAGTATATCATGGGCAGGCCGGGCAGTCAAAGAGGCAGGGTTTGAAATTGAGGCACGGCTCTGGTATGATAGGAGGAGAAATCACCCCCTGAAAGGAGCCGCCATGCCCACCTTCCTGCTGCCCGCCCCCTCCTTTGATCTTGACAAAATTGCCGACAGCGGCCAGGTCTTCCGCTGGCGCCGGCTCGGCGCCGGACGCTTTTTGCTCTGCACCGCCGACCGCGCCGCCCTCGCCGTGCAGGAGGGCGAAACCCTGCAGCTCACCTGCCCCGAAGAATCTCTCCCCTTCTGGCGGCACTACCTCGACCTCGACGGCGACGGCGCCGCCTGCTGGGCGGTGCTGCGCGCCTGGGCACAGGAGGACGGGGAGGCGGCTTTCCTCTCCCGCGCCGTGGCGGCGGCGGAGGGGGTGCGGGTGCTGCGGCAGCCGCTGTTTGAGACGGTGATCGCCTTTCTCGTCTCCCAGAACAACAACATCGGCCGCATCACCTCCATCCTAAACGCCATGACCGCCCGCCTCGGCGGCCCCTGCCGCGACGGGGCCGCCCTCGCCCCCCTCGCCCTGCCCCGCGCCTTCCCCACCCCGGCGGCGCTGGCGGCGGAGGGGGCGCTGGAGGGGCTGCGGCTCGGGTATCGGGAGCGCTATGTCCGCGAGGCGGCGCGGCGGTTTGCGGAGGATCCGACCCTGGAGGGACACCTCCTCTCCCTGTCGCCCGCCGAGGCCAGGGAGCAGCTGCTGGCGTTTGACGGCATCGGCCCCAAGGTGGCCGACTGCATCGCCCTCTTTGCCCTCGGCCAGCGGGACGCCTTCCCCCGCGATATCTGGATCCGCCGCGCCCTGGCGCAGCAGTTCCCGGACGGGTTCCCCAGTGAGCGGTACGAGGGCTTTCTCGGGCTGGTGCAGCAGGTGCTGTTCTATTCCATGCGCGCCTTCCACGGGCGCGGCGGGCGGTGAAAAGTTCAACATTCAGACACATTTCATTCAGACGCTGTTCAGCGGCGGCTGGTATACTGACAGCGAAGATTTGAAATTCGCCTCTTGACAGAAAGGAGATCCCACATGAACGACGTTTCGGAAGGCCGCAGACCGATGAACGAGGCCACCCATCCCATCCCCCTTCCCTCCTCGCCGCTGGACAGTCAGACGGTGGTGCCGGAGACTGCGCCGCTGTCTGACGCGGGCGCGGGGGACGAGGTTGTGTCCGCCGCGCCGCAGGGCATGGTGATTGAGACTTCGGCGGAGCCGATGGAAGAGCCGGTGGAAGAGCCGTCCCCGGCGGCAGGTCCCGCTGCGGCGTCCGGGCCGCAGACGGCGGCGGGCTTTGCGGCCGCCGCCCCCGCCTCTGCCGCCCCGATCGGCAGCGCGCCGCCTCCCTTTGACCCGCAGTTCGGGCGCTACGACCCGGCGCAGCCGGGAAACAGCGCCCCCGCAAACCCCTTCCTGCGCAGTCCGTCGCAGGGGGCAGGGGCCGCCGCAAACCCGGCGCAGACCCAGAGCCAGACCCCCTCCGGCCCGCCGCCGCAGGACCCCTACTACACGGCGCGCCCCGCCTCGCCCGTCCCCCCCGAGCGGCCGGAGCGCAAATCCCGGGGCAAAAAGTCCTCCCGCAGGCTGGTGGCGGTGGCGCTCTGCTGCTCGCTGCTGGGCGGCTTTGTCGGCGCGGGCAGCACGCTGATGCTGCAGTCGCTGCAAAGGGAGGAGCAGAGGCAAAACGTCTCCAACATCCTCGAGGGCAACCGTGAGGCCACGGTGCTGCAGACCACGGTGGTGGACACCGGCAGGCTGCTGACCGCCGCCGAGGTGTACGCCCAGAATGTCAACTCCACCGTCGGCATCACCACCTCGGTGACCACCAACTTCTGGGGCTACCAGACCACGGCCGCCGCCGCCGGTTCCGGCTTCATCCTCTCAGACGACGGCTAT
>JAFQKL010000393.1 GCA_017396965.1 Clostridia bacterium | reverse complement strand
TTTCAAATTGTCTGCGAGCAGCGCGGAAAGGGACGCGAAGGTTTCAGGATAGTTTTTCTCCCGGAAAAAGGCGCTGCCCATCACCAGCCAGTCGGCACCGGCCTCGGCCGCGGGGAGCAGCGTGTCGCGATTGATGCCGCCGTCCACCTCGAGGAGGAAGGTCAGCCCCAGTTCTTCGCGCAGCTCCCGAAGACGGGAGAGCTTGGGGAGGGCGCTTGGCAGAAAGCTCTGTCCGCCAAAGCCCGGCTCCACCGACATCACCAGCACCAGGTCGGTGAGCGGCAGCAGCGGGGCGAGCACGTCGGCCCCGGTGCCCGGCTTGATCGAGATGCCGGCCTTTTTGCCGAGGGCGCGGATGGCTTTGAGATCCTTCTCCGGGTCGGCGCTGGCTTCGTAATGGATGGTGATGAGATCGGCGCCGGCCTCGGCGAAGCGGTCGAGATAGCGGTCGGGGCGGTCGATCATGAGATGCACGTCAAAGAGCAGGTCGCACTCCTTGCGCAGGGCCTTGATGACCGGCGGGCCGATGGTGAGGTTGGGGACAAAGCAGCCGTCCATCACATCGAGATGGGCGATCCGCACTCCGGCGGCCTGCAGCGCCTTCAGCTCGTCGCCCAGGCGGGCAAAGTCAGCCGAGAGCAGGGAGGGGGCAACTTCCGGCATGGGGACTCCTTTCCGGCGGCAGGAAAAAATCGGCGCGCTCCTGTCGCAAAACGGGGATTTCGACATAACCTGATACTGTGGCCGGCGGGACAGAAGCCTGCCGCTTTCGATAGCCGCCGGTGACGCAGCCGTGTTGCCGGCGGCAGCAGTTTCTTCAGGATATGTTTATTATATCAGGTACATCTGTTTTCAGCAAGAGGACAATGATAAAAATTTCATATTTCCTCCTCCCTCCCCCGCCTCTTCGCTGAGTTTTCACTCTTCCTCTTGGCGGCAGCGACAGGATGTGGTATACTGAATTTCATCGGGTGTGGTTGCGGTCAAGCGGAGTGAGCCCGGTTGAGATTTTTACTTGGAACACAGGAGGAACGGAAGATGAGAAAGAATTTCGGAGTCAAGCCCCTGGCCTATCCCCTGCCGGTGTTTATCGTCGGCACCTATGACGAGAACGGTGTGGCCGACGCCATGAACGCCGCCTGGGGCGGAATCAGCGAGGAAAACGAGATCTCGCTCTGCATCGACACGGCGCACCGGACCTACACCAATGTCATCGCCCGCAAGGCGTTTACGGTCAGCATGGGTGTCGCCTCACAGGTGGCGGCCTGCGACTATGTGGGCATCGTTTCGGGCAACGACGTGCCGGACAAGGTGGCCCGTGCAGGGCTGACGGCGGTGAAGTCGGAGTTCGTCGACGCGCCGGTGTTTTTGGAGCTGCCGATGGCGGTGGAGTGCCGGCTCAAGAGCTTTGATGAGGAGGCCTGCCGCATGGTAGGCGAGATTGTCAACGTCAGTGCCGATGAGAGCGTACTAGGAGAGGATGGCAAGATCGATGTGCGCAAGCTCGATCCCATCACCTTCGACGCGGTCAGCCACGCCTATCTGCGGCTGGGCGAGGCGGTCGGCAAGGCCTTTTCCGCCGGGCTGGCGCTGCGGGATCAGGCGTAGATCCTGCTTTTCGGCGAAATGCCGGTGCAGGGGGTGTGGGGAGAAAGCGGGCGCCAGTTCGTCGCGAAGACCTTCAGAGGGTTTTCGGATCTTTTTGATTCGGCCTTTTGTCTCTCTCTGTTTGAATCCAATTTCAAAAAAGCTCTGTTTGCCATGAAGAAAGTGAAGGCAGGCGGAAAAATGTGATTTTTCCACCTGCCTTCGGCAGCAGCATGACCCGTGTCCCTCCTGTCAAGGGTACGGTCGACAGAAATTTTTTGTCCCTTGCGGGGGACGGGACAAAAATTTTCCGTCTCCCCGCCTTCGGCGCCCTTGACATCCGGTCCCGCGCCCAGGATAAGGAAGAAAACCGGCAAGACGGTTTTCTTTGATTTTTTGTATAGG
>JAFQKL010000392.1 GCA_017396965.1 Clostridia bacterium | reverse complement strand
TGAAAAAGAAAGGGGTACTTGCTGATCTTTTTTGAAATTTTTCCGTGCCAAAACCAGGTTTTTTTGGTTATTATCACAATGCCCCGCCCCCTGCAGGGGTCGCCGCCTCGCCCCCTGCAGGGGTCGCCGCCCGCAGGCGGCGAAATCCCCTTTCGAAACCGGCTGTTCCTTACGATTGATCTTACAACAAGCACACTCCCCCCTGATCTCCCTACACCCGTCGGACAAGAAATTTTTTCGACGAATTTTGAAATAGCCCTTGACAATTCGGCCATTCTCTGATAAGATAAATCACGGTGCTTCGCTTGGTTGCTGTGCGGCAAGCGGCACTGAAAAATGAATCATTTGATCTGGAGAAGTCGCCTAGCTTGGTCGAGGGCGCACGATTGGAAATCGTGTAGGCGTCAAAAGCGTCTCGAGGGTTCGAATCCCTCCTTCTCCGCCAAACAAGAGCCCTTATTCTGTACATTGTCGTGCGGAATAAGGGTTCTTGCCTTTTGTCCGAACCCGGGCATTTTCAAGGCCGGAATTGCCCTTGCACAGTGTGTCAAAATAAAACAAACACGCTGTGCGGAGGGAAACGCCCGGGGGATGGGGCTTCCCTCCCCGGCCGCCGTCTTCTCCTCAGAGTTGACAATCGGTTGCGGATTTGGTAAGATATTGTCAGCCAATTGCAAGCAAGAATCTGATCTGTTATGGAGGTATCAAACGATGGCGACCTGTGAGAAGCTCCCCAAATGCCCCTTTTATCAGGGGAAGATGAGTGTCGAATCCGGACTGGGCAAGATGTACAAAACGAAGTACTGCGAAGGTGACAAGACCCTCTGCGCGCGCTACATGATCTCCACAAAGCTGGGCCCGCAGTATGTCACGGACAGCATTTACCCCAACATGACGGATCTGGCCAACAAGATGATCGCGGAGGCGAAGAAGTAAGAGGCACCCCTGCCCGACGCCGTCCCGGCCATGACCTGTTTTGCTCTGCCAGAGAGCGGACGTAGAGAGGAACGAGACCCCCGCAGCCGGATGACTGCGGGGGTCTGCCTGTCAAACAAACAAAACGCTTTGCGGAGGGGGCGACAAGGTTGTCGCCCCGCTTTCTTTAAATCGGATTATTCCGCGCTTGCCTTGAGCAGCTCAATGCCCTTCTTCACGCGGACGAGGCTCTCCTCCTTGCCCAGCAGCAGCGCCAGCTCGATGCCGCCGCCCGGCGTGAACGCCTTGCCGGAGAGGGCCACCCGCAGCGGCCAGAGGATGATGCCGTTCTTGACCCCCATCTCGCCGATCAGGGCAAACAGGGCGTCGTGAATCGCCTCCTGCGTCCAGGTGGGAAGCCCCTCCAGCACCGGCAGAATCGCCTCCAGCGAGGTGAGGGAGTTGGCGGCGTCGGTCTTCATCTTCTTGTGGGTGTAAAGGGCGATCTCGTAGTCGGGCAGGGCGTCTAAAAAGTCCACCTGCTCGGGGATGTCAGACAGCACCTCGCAGCGCGGCTGCAGCAGGGCGGCCACCGCCTTTTTGTCGATGGCGGGATTCTTCACCGTCTTGGCGATCCAGGGCTCGGCGAGGGTGAGGAACTCGTCCAGAGAGAGCTTTCTGATATACTCGCCGTTGAGCCAGCTGAGCTTCTGGGTGTCGAAGATCGAGGGGGACTTGTTGATGCCCTTGATGTCAAACACCTTGACCAGCTCCTCCAAGGTGAACACCTCCTGCTCCCCGCCGGGGCTCCAGCCGAGGAGGGCGATGTAGTTGAGCACCGCCTCCTTGAGATAGCCCTGCGCGACCAGATCCTCATAGGAGGCGTCTCCGTTGCGCTTGCTCAGCTTGTTGTGGGCGTCCTTCATCACGGGGGGGCAGTGGACGTAGACCGGGATCTCCCAGCCGAACGCCTCATACAGCAGGTTGTACTTGGGGTCGGAGGAGTGGTACTCGGTGCCGCGCACAACGTGGGTGATGCCCTTGAGATGGTCGTCGACGACGTTGGCGAAGTTGTAGGTGGGCAGGCCGTCGCTCTTTAAGAGGATGTTGTCATCGAGCGAGTCGTTGGGGGTGGAGACGGAGCCGAAGACGGCGTCCTCAAACACGGTGTTGCCGCCTTCCGGGATCTTCTGGCGGATGACGTAGGGCACGCCGGCGGCGAGCTTCGCCTCGATCTCCTCCTTGGAGAGGTCGCGGCAGTGGCCGTCGTACTTGGTGGGCATCTTGGAGACCTCCTGCAGCAGACGCAGCTCATCGAGGCGCTCCTTGTCGCAGAAGCAGTAGTAGGCGGCGCCCTTTTCCACCAGCTCGAGGGCGTATTTCTTATAGATGTCGCGGCGGTGGCTCTGGATATAGGGGCCGACCGGGCCGCCGACGTCGGGGCCTTCGTCGTGGACGAGGCCGGTCTCGGCGAGGGTTTTATAGATGATGTCCACCGCGCCCTCCACCTGGCGCTCCTGGTCGGTGTCCTCAATGCGGAGGATGAAGGTGCCGCCTTCTCTCTTGGCCAGAAGGTAGGCATAGAGGGCGGTGCGCAGGTTGCCGACGTGCATATAGCCGGTCGGGCTGGGGGCGAAGCGGGTACGGGGGGTGGTCATATCAGCAGTCAATCCTTTCTCTTGGCTTGTCTCTTGGCTTGATCGGCGTGTTCGACGGCGCAGCTGGCCGCCGGAGGATGTTTTTTCTTATTCTAACCGACATTTTTCAGATTGTCAACGAAATGTCCCCGAAAAACGATTGACAAACAGGGAAAAAGGTGCTAAACTATATGAGCATCAAGTTTTGGGGGCCACCCGCTTAACATACGGAGAGATGTCCGAGCGGTTTAAGGAGCCGGTCTTGAAAACCGGTGACCCGAAAGGGCCGTGGGTTCGAATCCCACTCTCTCCGCCACCGCCCCCTGCAGGGGTCGCCGCCGCAGCGGCGAAATCCCCTCAAGTTGGCACCAGATATCCGCACAAAACCTAAACCAGCGCTCCCCTGCCCCGCCGGCGGGATTGTTGTGAGTTGAGTAAGGAATACAACAGTCGTGTTGGGAGCGATTCCGTTCAGCCGGGGTCGTTGTGGCAAGGGAGACGGAGATCCAACCGGGCGAAGGGGCGACGGTAGGACGCCGTCAAAAATGTTAAGACAATTGAATCAGCGAGCCATCGCTCATTTGATTTTCGGTCGTGGAGAAGTACTCAAGTTGGCCGAAGAGGCGCCCCTGCTAAGGGTGTAGGTCGGGAAACCGGCGCGCGGGTTCAAATCCCGCCTTCTCCGCCACGAGACTGACAGGTTTTTGTAGCCTGTCAGTCTTTTTTTATCCCAAATACGCCCCTGAATCGAATCATCTTGCGCAGGTGAGAAAAGAATAGTAGAATAGAAAAAAGGAGGATGTCACCGTGATTTACACCAAGGACAGCCTCGCCCGCATCGTCCGTCCCACCGCCGAAAAACACGGTCTGCGCACTGCGGCAGCAGGCGTTAAGACCGGGCGAAAAGGCTTTTCGGGCTTCTGTTTTGGCTGAAAAGGCGGTCCTGTTCGCGGCCTGACCTGCCGGAACAGGATTCCGTCCGAAAAAATCCCCAACCGGGGCGAAAGGAGTATCTCATGACCGAACAACAGATCGTTTCCACCTATCGGAATATGCTGTTTCACCGCTGCGACGACAACGGCACCGCCTATTACTTCTCCGCCGCCGACTTCCCCGGTCTGCATCAGGAGGCCTTCGACTTCCCCTCCTCCCTCGGCCACACGCTGCGCGGCAAGCTCTACTGCTACGACAATCCCCTCCCCAGCCGCCTGATTGTCTTTGACCACGGCATGGGCGGGGGACATCTCTCCTACATGAAGGAGATCGAGCGCCTCTGCCGCGCCGGCTACCTGGTGCTGGGCTATGACCACACCGGCTGCATGGAATCGGGCGGGGAGAGTACCAACGGCATGGCGCAGTCGCTGCATGACCTCGATGACTGTCTCACTGCCGTGAAAAAAGACGCACGGCTTGGGGCGCTCACCCTTTCGGTGATGGGCCACAGCTGGGGCGGGTTTGCCGCCATGAACATCGCCGCGCTGCACCCGGAGGTCCGCCATGCGGTGGTGCTGTCCGGCGTGGTGGCGGTGCCGATGCTGATTGAGAGCAACTTTGCCGCTCTGCCGCCGGAGCTGCGGCGGGCGGTGCTGGCGGTGGAGGAGCAGGCGAACCCCGGCTATGTGGGCTGTCATGGGGTGGAGAGCCTCAAAAAGGCCGATGTGCGGGCGCTGCTGATCTATTCGGACAACGACCCCGTCTGCCTCAAATCGGTGCATTACGACGCGCTGGAGCAGGGCCTGCGGGACTGCGACCGGGTCGAGCTTTGGCTGGTGGAGGGCAAGGGACACAATCCCAACTACACCGCCGACGCCGTGCAGCTGCTCGGCCGCTACACCGCGGAGCTGGCGCGGCTGACGGGAGAAGGACAGCTGGTCACCGACGGGCAGAAGGCCGCCTTTGTCGCCTCCTGGGACTGGGAGCGGATGACAACGCAGGATGAGGCGGTCTGGGAGAAGATCCTGCGGTTTCTCACGAAATGAGGTCACTCTGATGAAGATTTTTCGAAATGCGATCCGCTGCAACCTCTGCGGCGATGAGATCGAATCAAAGAGCCGGCACGACTTTGTCTGGTGCAGCTGTCACTCCTGCGCGGTGGACGGCGGAAAGGACTATCTGCGCCGCTGCTTTGTGGAGAAGGGCTGCTTTACCGACCTCTCCGAGGTGGAGCCGGAGGAGGGCGACCCGGAGCTGACCTTCGGCTGAGGCCGGGCAGACGGCAGGTCTGCCAAGCGCAGGTTGCACAGGCGTTGCTTCGGTGGTATCATGAGAGGGATCTCACTGAAGAAAAGGACGTGGTTTGATGGACAACTACATCACCGGCAGCATGATCCGTCAGCATCGGGAGAAAAAGCAGCTCACCCAGCAGCAGCTGGCCGACCGGCTGGGGGTGAGCAGCAAGACGGTGTCCAAATGGGAGACGGCCCGCGGCCTGCCTGACATCTCGCTGCTGCTGCCGCTCGCCGACCTGCTGGGCCTCTCGGTGATCGAGCTGATGAAGGGCCACTCGATCGACAACGGCAACCGCAGCGCCAACCTGCTGCGCTCGCTCTTTTACGTCTGCCCCGTCTGCGGCAACGTCTTCCACGCCTCGGGGGAGGCGGTGGTGAGCTGCTGCGGCATCACCCTGCCGCCGCTCATCGCGGAGGAGGCGGATGAGGGGCACCGGCTGACGATCGAAGCGGTGGAGGACGAGCATTTTCTCACCGTCTCTCACCCCATGACCAAGCGGCATTTCATCTCCTTTC
The DNA here is from genome assembly GCA_017396965.1 of Clostridia bacterium. Lineage (GTDB taxonomy): Bacteria > Bacillota > Clostridia > Oscillospirales > Feifaniaceae > Galloscillospira. Next base: position 3,447 of record JAFQKL010000392.1, on the reverse strand, counting down.
TCGCCTTTGTGACCGGCGACCGTCTGCAGCTGGTGCGGCTTTACCCCGAGGGCGCCGCCGAGACGCGGCTGCAGCTGCGCGGGCACGGGGTGCTTTACTGGTACTGCAACCGGCATGGGCTGTTTCGGCAAAAACACCCTGCCCGACCGCGGCTTCTGCAGGACGGCGGCCGGTAGGCTCCCCTCCCCGGATGGCTGACCGGCTAAAAGGGCGGCCCTGTCTGCAAAACGGAACACTGCAAAACGGAACACGCCGCACGGCACTCCCCAAGTGCCGTGCGGCGTCAGGCTTTCAAAAAACCTCTGCACAAAACAATCAAAGAAAACCGTCTTGCCGGTTTTCTGCCTTATCCCGGGCGCGGGACCGGATGTCAAGGGCGCCGAAGGCGGGGAGACAGAACATTTTTGCCCCGTCCCCCGCAAGGGGCAGAAATGTTCTGTCGACCGCACCCTTGACAGGAGGGACACGGGTCATGCTGCTGCCGAAGTCAGGCGGAAAAATCACCATTTTTCCGCCTGCCTTCAAATTCTTCATAGCAAACAGAGCTTTTTCAACAAGCAGACGCCGCACGGCACGCAGGAGTGCCGTGCGGCGTATTTGTGTCGTTGCGGATCGGCTCAGCGGCCGCGTCTTCGCACATCCTCTTCGATCTTCTTCTTCCATTCTTTTCCGATCGCCATGCCGGTGCGCAGATGGCTGACGGCGGCGCTGATCGCCTCATAGTTGCGGGAAATCCCCTCCCCGTCGTTGAGGAAGTCGGCTGCGCGGTCGGCGCGGATGCCGAAGCGCCCCGCCTCGGCGGCGGCGTCGATGTTGGCGCCGAGGAAGAGGAACTCCCAGCCGTATTTCTCCTGCTGACGCTGGATCATCTGCTTCACCTTGTCGTAGTTGTACTGTTGGGAGGCGTTCTCCTGCCCGTCGGTGGTGATGACAAACAGCGTCTTCTCCGGGCGGTCCTCCGGGCGGGCGTATTTGTGGATGAGGCCGATGGGGTGGATGGCGCTGCCCACCGCGTCCAGCAGGGCGGTGGCGCCGCGGGGGAAGTACTCCTTTTCGGTCATGGGGGGAATGTGGTCGAGCGGCAGGCGGTCGTGGAGCACGGTGGTCTGATTGTCAAAGAGGACGGTGGAGACCAAAGCTTCGCCCGCCTCTTTCTTCTGCTGCTCAATCATCGAGTTGAAGCCGCCGATGGTGTCCTTCTCCAGCCCGCTCATCGAGCCGCTGCGGTCGAGGATGAAAACCAGTTCTGTCATAATAAAAACTCCTCCTTCGTTTGATTCCGTTCTCATGATACCAGATCGGAAGGAGGGTCTGGTCGCACGGCGGGCGACATCTGCAGGAGGGGCGGCTTTCGGCTGCAGGCACCGTCAGCGGCAGAGCTTCTCCGCCCACTCCGCTTCCCGAAAGCCGACGAGGACGAAGTCCTCCCCGACCAGCAGCGGACGCTTGACCAGCATCCCGTCGGTGGCGAGCAGGGCCAGCATCTCCGCCTCACTCATCTGCGGCAGCCTGGTTTTCAGATCCATCGACTTGTAGAGGAGGCCGCTGGTGTTGAAGAATTTTTTCAGCGGCAGGCCGCTTTTTGCCTGCCAGGCGGCAAGCTCTTCGAGGGTGGGGTTTTCGCTTTTGATCTCGCGGGGCTGATAGTCGATGCCGGCGGCATCCAGCCATCGTTTCGCCTTTTGGCAGGTAGTGCATTTCGCATAGCAGAGGAAGGTGGTCACGGTCGTCACACTCCTAACAGATTCTGATCGAAGGCAAACAACGCCTCGTTGATGGCAAAGACATCGTAATTCCCTTTGCGGATGAAATACTCGATGATGACATCGAACTTGCTGCTGCGGCTGAGGGCAAAGCCGGCGCGGGCGAGGAGGTCGCGGGTCTCCTCGAGGTCCAGCTCCAGGGCGACGGCAAAGGCGATGACGGTGGGCTTGGAGGGGCGGTAGGAGGGGTTGCTGCGGATTTTGGAGAACAGCTTGCGGTCGATGTTCGCCTTTTTGTAGATCTCAGCGTCGGTTTTGCCGCTGCGGTCGATGAGGTGGAGCAGGGTTTCGGAGAAGCCGGCATCGAGATGGCCGAGCATCTCCGCGAGGCTGGAGGTGGGGACAAACGGCGTCTCCATGGGGGCGGGGCGGGCAAAGGCCTGCGGAGGCGGCGGCGCTGCGCTCCGCTCGGCGATGTGCTGACGGCGCAGCTGCCCGCGGCGGCGGTCGGTGTGCTCGGCGACGTAGTGGTCGTCGATATACTCAGCGATGTTGGAAAACAGCTCTGCGCTGATCTGATAGGAGGCGCGGTCGTAGATGACGAGGAAGACCTTCATCTCGCTCTCCATCAGAAAGGCGGCGATGGTGTCCACCGCCACGCGCAGCGCCTGGTCTTTGGGGTAGCCGAAGGCGCCGGTGGAGAGGAGGGGGAAGGCGATCGTCGCACAGCCGCGCTCCTCTGCCAGCCGCAGGGCGGTGCGATAGCAGGAGGTGAGCAGCTCCCGCTCGCCGCAGTCTCCGCCCCGCCAGACGGGGCCGACGGTGTGGATGATGTATTTACAGGGCAGGCGGTATCCCCTGGTCACCACTGCCCCGCCGGTTTGGCAGCCGCCAAGGGCTGCACAGGCCGCCTTCAGCCGCGGGCCGGCGGCACGATGGATGCTGCCGTCCACCCCGCCGCCGCCGGACAGCGACTCGTCGGTGGGGCTGACAATGGCGTCCACCGCCATCTTCGTCAGATCATTTCTCACAATTTCAAAGGGCATCTTCCGACCTCCTTTCGCCACAGCGGGACATCCTCTGAACGCTGCCTGATTTCGTGGATTTTTTCCGGGTTTCCACCTCAGTCTACCACAGTACACGGTGGTTTTCAAGTGCCGCCCTCCCCCGTTCTGTCCCCTCCCCACGCTGCCAAAGCGAAGCCGCGAGCGGGGGGAGGGACAGAACGGGGGGCGGGACGTTGAAGCAACCGTTCTCTGGGATCTACTCCTGAGGGCGATCCCTGAGGCCGATCCCCCGCGACGGCTTCAACGGGTTTTCACAGCACGAAAAAGCCTGAAATCTTTCGATTTCAGGCTTTTGGTGGAGATAAGCGGGATCGAACCGCTGACCTCTTGAATGCCATTCAAGCGCTCTCCCAGCTGAGCTATACCCCCATATGAAGTTGTCTGCTTGCCTTGCGACTTGTTTAGTATAGCAGACGCGTCCCGGTTTGTCAACCCCTTTTTTCGAAGAAATCAATATTTTCTGCCGGTACTTCTTCCGCTCCCCTGCCCGCGGGCCGGCATTCCTGTGTCCCTGCCTTCGCTGCTGCACAAGGGGGCGGATTGGCGTTGTAAAGCATTGTAAGACAAGGAAAAATTCCTGAACCCTTTCGACTTCAGGACTTTGGTGGAGATAAGCGGGATCGAACCGCTGACCTCTTGAATGCCATTCAAGCGCTCTCCCAGCTGAGCTATACCCC
>JAFQKL010000391.1 GCA_017396965.1 Clostridia bacterium | reverse complement strand
TCGGCGCCCACCGATGTGGCCATTGAGATGGCCGTGCAGTACGGTGTCACCCTCTGCGGCTTCGCGCGGGGGGATCGGATGAATCTCTATACGCATCCCGAACGCCTGCTCTGATCTGCCTCCCTCCCCTGCGAAGTCCGGCCAGCCACAGGCCCTGTCACCGGCGTTCCCTTTTGAAACCCGGCACAAACACACTGCGCAAACAATGTCCCAGCGAACAATGCAACAGCGAACAATGCAACATTTGAAGGAGAGTTCGTCATGGAATCCAAAGTCAGCACCTCAAGTGTGCTCTACTCGTTTTTCCTCGCCACCTCGGCTGTCTTTATTGCGGCCGGCGTGTTTACCGGTAATGTTTCCGACATGATCTCCGGCTTCTTCGCCATTCTCACCAGTCCCCAGTCGCTGACGGTGGACTCTCTGGCGGTGGGCGGTCTCAACGGCGGCCTGTTCCACGCCGGTGTGCTCGGCCTGATCGCCGTCGCCATCCTCAAGTTCGGCAAGGTGGAGGCCTCGGGCCTTACGGTCGGCGCCTTCTTCCTCACCATTGGCTTCAGCTTCTTCGGCAAGAACTGCCTTAACATCTGGCCCATCACCCTCGGCGTCTACCTCTATGCCATGGCCAAGAAGGAGCCCTTCACCAAGTATGCCCATTTCGCTCTCTTCGGCACCTGCCTCGGCCCCATTGTCAGCGAGATGATGTTCAATCGTTTCATTGACATTCCCCTTCCCCTCGGCATCATTCTCGGTATTGTTGTCGGCGCGCTGTTCGGCTTTGTCATCTCCCCCTGCTCGGCCCATGCTGCCACCATGCATCAGGGCCACAACCTCTTCAACGTCGGCCTCTCTGCCGGTCTGCTGGCGGTTCTGTTCGCCGGTGTCTACAAGAACGCGGTTCTGGCGCCGATGGGCATCGAGTTTACCACCAACAGCGTGGTGAGCGACGGCTTCAACTCTTTCTTCACCGTCTTCCTCGGCGGCTGCTTCGTCGCCTGCCTGGTGGCCGGCGCGGTCCTCAACAAGGGCTTCAACGGCTACACCACCCTGCTCTCCCGCACCGGTCACAGCTGTGACTACACCAAGCTGGATGGCCCCGGCAACGTGCTCATCAACTTCGGTCTGCTGGGCATCCTGTCGCTGGTTTACTTTGTTGCCATTGGCGCCAAGATGACCGGTCCCGCCATCGGTTCGCTGCTCTGCATCACCTGCTGGGCCGGCAACGGCTCGCATCCCCGCAACGTGCTGCCCATCGTCATCGGCTACGCGCTGGCTGCCCTGGTCTCCGGCAAGCCGCTCAACACCACCGGTTGGGTCATCGGCATCTGCTTCGCCACCGGTATGTCTCCCCTCGCCGGCCGCTGGGGCATCCTCTGGGGCATCCTCGCCGGTGCCCTGCACGCCTGCCTGGTGCTGAACACCGCTGCCTTCCACGCCGGTTTCAATGTCTACAACGGTGGCTTCACCTCGGGTCTGGTGACCTGCATGATGGTTCCCGTGCTCAATGCCCTGGTGAAGGACATCCCCACCAAGCAGGCCGAGAAGGCCGGCCAGGGGAACGGGGCGGACTGATTGGACTGATTGCCTGTCCTTGTATGACGACAATCCGTTTGACCGTTCTGCATTCCCACAAGGATTGATGGAAGAGGCGGTGCCGGTTTCCGGCGCCGCCTCTTTTGTGTGCCGCCTGTTCTGCCATCGTCGCGACAGACAGATGTTCCATGGACAAAAACAGCGCCCCCGGTTCCCTGGAACCGGGGGCATCTGAATTCCAACCCTAAAAATAAACCTTTTCCGCATACACCCGATTCGTCGCCGCCAGCACCACGGCACGGATGAGGATGGTCTGCTCCGTCCGCTTCGTCTCCACACAGGGCAGCGCCTCGCCGGTGAACTCAAACGCCGCGCGCAGCGCGTTTTCATACTCGGTGGCGAAGAAATTGTAGGCCGCGCTCAAGGGATAGGTCTCCCGCTGAATCTCAAAAAAGCGGGTGATCTGACTGACGGTGAATACCTGCTTGAGCATACAGGTCACCATCAGATAGGCGAGATGCTCCCGCCCGTACTTCTTGCGCACCGGCGCGGGCAGCGCTTTGTTTTTGACATAGTTGCTGATCATCGCCCCGGTCAGCGGCTCCGACTGGATCGGCGCGAGGGCGGAGTTGATCAGCGTCAGCACCTGCTCCAGGTAGAGGCCGATGTCCGGCAGTTCTTCATAACGGAGACAGCAAAAGCTGCGGGCTGCTTCGATGGATTGTGCGCGATCCATACTTCGTTCCTCCTTTTCCCGCCGCAAAGCGACGCTTTGCCGCTTTGTCTGTATGATACCACGCGGTTGCGATCTCTGTCAATCCGCTCTGCGGGATGGGGGCTTGCCCGGGGTTGTGGACGATGGATCAGAGGGGGAAGATGCGTTCCCGAATGAGATCCCTCATGGGACGGGCGCTGCGGTGGTTGCGGGTGGCGAGGATTTCAGCCATGATCGAGACGGCGATCTCGGCAGGGGTTTCGTCGCCGAGGTCGAGGCCGACGGGGGCGTGAACGCTGCGCAGGGTCTCCTCGGAGACGCCTTCGTCGCGTAGCATGGTAAAAAGGGTGCGGATCTTGGGGGGTCCGCCGAGCATTCCGACGTAGGCAGGCCGGCGGCGGAGGACTTCGCGGAGGATGATCCCGTCGGTCTGATGGGAGAAGGAGGCGACGAGGTAGGCGGCCTCTTCGCGGACGGGGACGGCTTCGATCTCGGCAAAGTCGCCCAAAAGAATCAGCTCGTCCAGCTCGGTCAGGGCATCTTTGAAGGCGGAGACGTCGCGGGCGTCGATGCCGATGACGGTGTAGCCCATGCGCTTCGCCAACGGCAACACCGCCTGGGCGACGTGGCCGCAGCCGCAGAGGTAGAGACAGGGCGGGCGGAGGCCCGGCTCGAAGAAGAGGGTCATGGTGTTTTCGGCCGCCATCGCCTCGTCGGGGTCGTCCATCGAGATGGTGGAATAGGTGCGAAGGCAGGGTTTCCCCTCCTTTAAGATCCCGGCGCAGTCGGCCACCGCCCGTTTTTCGACGATGCCGCCGCCGACGGTGCCCACCAGCTCGCCATTTTCCAGCACCAGCAGCTTGGCGCCCGGCGAGCGCGGGGTTTCGCCGCGGGTGTCCACCACCGTGACCAGCACATAGCCGCGGTGTTCCCGCTTGGCTTTGAGCAGCTGCTCATAGAATTCCATGGCTCAGTCTCCTTTCGCTTTGTTTGATCGTGAGGACTTGCAAACAAATGATCCGACCGGGACGGCGCGGGCTGCGCTGTCAGGCCCCGGCGCGGGTGCGGCTGCGGGCTGCTCCGATCGGATCGGGTGGTTTTATTCTGCTTCCCGGCACTGTACGTGGTGTTTTGCGTTTGGGAGAAGCCGGCGCCCGGTCGCAGCGGCGAGTTGCGGCCGGCCTTCTTTGTCTCTCAGAGTCTCTCAGACGGAATTTCCCCGTTCTAAGAGAGTTCGCCCCCAGTCCATCTCGCAACCCACTCCCCTGCCAGTTGCGCGGCCTTGGGGTCAAACTGGCCGCAATCGTAGAGCAGCGTGTCCTCATCCTCCTGCAGGAGGCGGCGCAGACGCTCGGCGTTTTCGACAAACTGCTCGCCGAGGCCGAGGCGCTGCACCAGCTTGCCGCCGTTGCTCGCCGCCTTCATCACGCCGATGATCGGGCGGTCGCTCTGCAGCAGCCGCTCCAGCGCAGCGACGAAGGGGGTGGAGAGAACCTCAAAGCCGCCGATCTCGTCGAGCAGGACAAAGGGGGCCTGCTCCGCCTCGCGCAGCAGCTGCACGCCGAGGGTCTCAAACGGCTGCAAAAACATCCGATAGGGCTTTTCGGAATAGTCGAGAATCCGCTGCCCGTCGCTTCCGTCCGGGCGGCAGAGCTGATAGCCGTTGACGTTGCCCGCCTCATCGAACATCCGCACGGTGACAAAGCCGGCGGCCTGCCCGAAGCGGTCGCCAAGCGCAGCGCGGATGACGGTGCTTTTGCCGCAGCCGATCATGCCGCTGAGAAAGAGGCGGCGGGGGATCATCGGGCGGGGGCGGCACAGTCGGCGCTGCCCTCGGAGTAGAGCATATCGAGGCCGTGGGCGACGGCGTCGATGACGGCGAGGATGTTCTCCTGCGAGGCCTTCTTGCTGCCCGGCAGGTTGATGATCAGGGTTCTGCCGCGGATGCCGGCGGCGCTGCGGCTGAGGCAGCCCTTGGGGGTGATGCGCAGCGACTCCGCCCGCATCGCCTCGGGGATGCCGGGGGTGGGCCGCTCGACCACCGCCATCGTCGCCTCGGGGGTGATGTCCCGCGGGGAGAAGCCGGTGCCGCCGGTGGTGAGGACGAGGGCGATGCCCAGCGCATCGGCACATTTCACAAGTTCTGCCTTGATCTGCTCCGCCTCGTCGGGGATGATCGAAGTGTAGGTGACATCAAAGCCCTTATCACGCAGGATGGCGCAGAGGTTGGGGCCGCTGGTGTCCTCCCGCTCACCGCGGGAGCCTTTGTCGCTGACGGTGATGACCGCTGCGGTGTATGCCATTACGATTCCTCCCTGTTAAAATCTCCGTGGACGCCGCCCGACTTGTGCAGCAGGCGGACGTCCGTGATCACCATGTCCTTCTGCACCGCCTTGCACATATCGTACACCGTGAGGGCGGCGACCGAGACGGCGGTGAGGGCTTCCATCTCCACCCCCGTCCGCCCGTCGCAGGAGACGGTGGCTCTGATCTCGACCGAGCGGCGCTCGGGGTCGAGCGAGAGGGCGAGGTCGATGCCGTCCATGAGGATGGGGTGACACATGGGGATGAGGTCGGGGGTGCGCTTGGCGCCCATGACGCCGGCGATCTGGGCGACGGTGAGCACGTCGCCCTTCTTCATGCCGCCGCTCTCAATCAGGGCGAAGGTGTGTTCATTCACCAGCACCCGCGCAGCGGCGACGGCGGTGCGGCGGCTGGGGGCTTTCTCGCCGACGTCCACCATCCTGGCGCGGCCCTGGTCGTTGAAGTGGGTAAAATCCGCTGTTTGACTTAACATGGTCTAGCCTCCGATCCGGTTCATGCTGCGCCCCGCCTCGCTCATGTGGGTGGCGTCCAGCTCGCCGTGCCGCTCGGGCTTGCCGAGGATGGCCTGCTCGAAGACCGCCTTCATGCCGTCAAAGTCGAGTCCCTTGATGGGGTATTCGTCGGCCGAGTGGAGGCAGGGCTTGAGCTTGCCGTCTGCCGTCAGACGCATCCGGTTGCATTCGGCGCAGAAGTGGGCGCTCAGGGGGCGGATCAGGCCGATGTTGCCCTGTGCGCCGGGGAGGCGGTAGAGGGTGGCGACGCCGCCGTCGTGGTCGACCGGGGCCGCCTCGGGCAGCGCCTCGAGGACGGCGGAGCAGGGGACGTAGGCCTGCTCGCCGAACTCGGGGTTCCCGGTCATCGGCATCAGCTCGATGAACCGCATATCGACGGGGTATTTTCGAGTCAGCTCGGCCAGGGGGACAATCTCGTCGTCGTTGAAGCCGCCGATGAGGACGGCGTTGAGCTTGATCTTGTCGAACCCCGCGTCGAGGGCGGCGTGGAGGCCGTCCATGAAGTCGGAGAGCTTGCCGACGCGGGTGATGTGGGCGAACTTTTTCTCGTCCAGCGTGTCGATGCTGAGGTTGAGGCGGCGGACACCGGCTTCCCGCAGGGGCTTCGCCAGCTCGGGCAGCCGCATTCCGTTGGTGGTCATGCAGACCTCCCTGATGCCGGGGACGGCAGCGGCGCGGCGGCAGATCGAGAGGATGTTCTTCTTGAGCAGCGGCTCGCCGCCGGTGATGCGCAGCTTGTTGACACCGAGGGAGGCGGCGACCTCGACGGCCCGGATCATCTCGTCCTCGGTGAGCATCTCATCGTGGTGTTTTTTATCAATTCCGTCCTCCGGCATACAGTAGCGGCAGCGCAGGTTGCACAGCTCGGTCACCGAGAGGCGCAGATAGGTGACTTTTCGTCCGTGTCGATCAATCATGGTGACACCTCACAGCAGGCCGGGTGGGCCTGTGATTTATTCAGATGGGGAAACGGGGGGGATTTCGCCGTCTGCGGACGGCGAGTCCGGCCTCAGTCAAGCGGGATGATCTCGCCGGGGTTTTCCACCGTGTAGCCGCCGAGGGCGAGGATCTTCTCCTTGAACGCCTCGCTCTTCAGCGCCCGCAGCATATGCTGCACCATGGGGGTGTCCCAGGCGTGGTCGGGGATGAGCAGGTCGTATTCCTCGATGCAGATGGGGATGAAGTCGAGGTCATACAGCTTGGCGGCGGAGTAGATGCCCATGCCGGCGTCGGCACTGCCGGCGGCGATCTGGGTGGCCACCGAGGTGTGGGTCAGCTCCTCGCGGTCGTAGCCGTAGATCGAGGCGGGGTCGATGTTGTTCTGCTGGCAGAGATAGTCGGTGAGGATGCGGGTGCCGGAGCCCTTCTGGCGGTTGACATAGCGCAGCCCCTCGCGGGTGAGGTCGGCAAAGCTCCGGATGCCGAGCGGGTTGCCGCCCGCCACCATGATGCCCTGCTGGCGGCCGACGCAGCGGATCAGCTTGACGCCGCCGTTGGGGAAATACTTCTTGATAAAGGAGATATTGTAGCCGCCGGTCTCGGTATCCAGCAGGTGGCAGCCGCCGACGTGGGCCTCGTCTCTGCGCAGCGCCATGATGCCGCCCATCGAGCCGACGTGGGCGCTGCTCATATAGATGCCGCCGTCCTCCTGGTGCATCATGTCGGCCAGCTCGTCGAGCAGCGGGTCATGGCTGCCGATGACGACGAGGGTGTTTTTCAGCTTGTCCTCTCTGGAGATGAGGCGGATCTCCACCTCTTCGCCGGCTTCATGGCCCTCCAGCCCCTGGGGGATGACCAGCATTCCGTCCGCCTTCATGAAGGAGGAGACGACGCCGCTGCCCCGGCTTAAGGGGGAGGCGGTCAGCTTGTCGCCCACATAGCCCATGCGCACGCGGACGAACTCCTCATACTTGAGGCTGCTGACCACCGGGCGGGTGAGGGTGGCGCGGATGGTGCGCACCTCTTCGCGCTCGCCCTTGCACCACTCCTCCACCAGCGGCTTGAGCAACTCTTCAACGACGACGATGCCGGACACCGGGTAACCGGGGACGCCGAGGATCGGCTTCGCGCCCCTGCAGCCGAGAATCGCCGGCTTGCCCGGCTTGATGGCGATGCCGTGGTACAGCACCTCGCCGAGCTCGCGGATGACGGAGGCGGAGAAGTCCTCGCGGCCGGCGGAGGAGCCGGCGTTTAAGATCACCATGTCGCACTCGTCGGCGGCTTTGGCTACCATGGCTTTGATGGCGTCGAATTTGTCCGGCACGATGGGATAGACCACCGCATCGGCGCCCCAGGTCTTGACCATGGCGGAGAAAATGGAGCCGTTGAATTCCAGAATGTCGCCGGGGGCGGGGTTCGGCGTGGGGGGGACGATCTCGTCGCCGGTGGGGATGATGCCGATGACGGGGTGGGCGATGACCTCGATCTCCATCACGCCGGCGGCGATCATCGCACCGATCGCCGAGGGGGAGACGTTCATGTGGCCGGGGAGGATCATCTCGCCGGCGCAGATGTCTTCGCCGATCTGGCGGATGTGCTGCCAGGGGGCGGCGGCTTCGTGGATGGTGACGGAACCGTCTTCGGTGCGGACGATGTCCTCCACCATGATGACGGCGTCGCAGCCATCGGGGATGGGGTCGCCGGTGTCGACCACGAGATACTGGTCGGGACGCAGGGTGACGGGGGTGGTTTCGGTGGCGCCGAAGCTGTCTTTGGCGAGGACAGCGATGCCATCCATGGCGGAGGCGGCGTAGTGGGGGGCGGAGATGGCGGCATAGACCGCACTGGCGGTGACGCGGCCGCAGGCGGCGGTGACGGGGATCCGCTCGGTGCGGGGGGCAAAGCCGTTGTCCTTCAGCAGCTTCCGATAGTCTTCGCGGGCCTGGGCCAGCGGTACGTTGGTTAAATATTCAAATCCCATGTCGTTTTACTCTCCTGTCGTTACGGTTACTTGGATCTCGGCGCCCTGGGGCAGCCCTTCGCAGTCGCGGTCGATGAGGAAGAAGCCGTCGGCCCCGGCGAGGGTGGTGATGAGGCCGGATTTGCCGCGGATGGGGTGGGCCATCAGGCGGCCCTCTTTGGCAAAGAGCGAGCAGGGCAGCACCTGCGCTCTGCCGTGGTTGGCGCTGACATTTTCGGTGAGGTGGGCGGTGACGGTGTAGTCCCCAATCTCAAGGCCCGAGAGGCGGGCCAGCAGCGGGCGGACGAAGAGGCGGGTGATGAAATAGGCCGCCACCGGGTGGCCGGGCAGGCCGATCAGCGGCTTGTTGCCCGCTTTGCCGAGGATGGTGGGCTTGCCCGGCTTGATGGCGATGCCGTGCAGCAGCAGGGTGCCCATCGACTCGATGATGCGGCAGGCGGCATCCTTGACGCCGACGCTGCTGCCGCCGGAGAGCATCACCGCATCGCACTCGGCAACCGCTCTGGTCACCTTTTCGCGCAGCAGCGGCTCATCGTCCACCACGATGCCGTAGCTCTCCACCTCGGCTCCGAGCCCCTCCAGCAGCGCCGTCAGCATCGGACTGTTGACATCGCGCACCTGACCGGCAGCCGGCGTTTGCTCCGGCGGCACCAGCTCATCGCCGGTGGAGATGACGCCCACCTTCAGGCGGCGGCGCACCGGGACGCTGACACGGCCGATGGCGGCCAGGGCGCCGATGTCCTGCGAGGAGAGCAGGCGGCCCTGCTGCAACACCACCTGTCCGGGGGCGACATCGTCGCCCCGGAAGATCATGCTCTGGCCGGGGGCGGCGGATTTGAGGATGCCGATGGTGCCGTCGCCGTAGTTCTCGGTGTGCTCCACCATCACCACGCAGTCAGCCCCTTCCGGCACCGCGCC
>JAFQKL010000390.1 GCA_017396965.1 Clostridia bacterium | reverse complement strand
CAAGGGACGGGTCGTATTTTTCCCTCGCGGGGGATCGGGAAAAAATCTCCACCCTTGAACCCTTGACAGACCTCCCCTTTTGCGTTGGGGTTGGACATTCTGCGATGGGTGAAGCTGTGCCCGCATGGGCGGGCTTGGCGCGTTGTGTTCGGGTGCTGCAGAGTGGGCGAAGCCTGCGCGGACTCCCTCAGTCGGCTCCGCCGACAGCTCCCTCGGAGAGGGAGCCGGAGGGGTGCGACGGGTGGACTTTGCGCGCTGTGTTCGGGTGCTGCAGAGTGGGCGAAGCCAGCGCGGACTCCCTCCGTCAGCTTTGCTGACAGCTCCCACAGAGAGGAAGCCGAAGGGCGCGGCGGGCGGGCTTGGTGTGTTGATGTCGGTGCGGCGCGGTGGGCGAAGCCGTGCCCGCACGGGTGGGGGCTTATTCTGCAGCTTCTGCGAATTTCCCCTCAAGGAACGCCAGGTCAATCTCCTCATCAATCGACATACTTTGATAATACCGACCGTCAAACACAATCGTAACCCCATCGCCCAGCAGGGTCACCGTTTCCAGCTCTTTGCCGCTTTCGTCATACCAGCACAGCGAATAGCTCCAGCCATCCCCGTTCACCTTGTCCCCCTTGGAGAAGGAGAGGGCGCCGATGTTGTCGGTGAGATAGGCGATGTCCTCCGCGCTCGTCAGCTCGATCCGCTCCCCCGTTGTCCCGGACATCACCGAAAGACGCTGCGCGCCCTCGATCACAAAGGTTTTGGGATCGGCGGAACAGCTGAACAGCGTCAGCAGCAAGGCCGACAGAAGGGCAAAGGCAAAATGCTTTTTCACGGAAATTCCTCCTTTCCATAGGTTCCTTCTTTCCATAAGTTTCTTCCCAATGTCCCTTCCAAAACGGAATCACCAAAGGATGCTATTCAGTCAGCCCCGTCAACACCTCCAGCAGCCATTCCTGCGCCACCCCCTTGCTGCGCACCTCCACCAGCAGCGCGCCGCAGCGCACGGCAAAGCGAAAGCGCGCTCCTTCAACATCCCCCTTGTCGGCAAGGACATCGGCGCGGCAGGCGAGCAGCTCGGCGGAGAGGTCGTCGGCCTCAAAGACGGGGCAGGCCACCACCTCGCGCAGCGCCTCGGGGACGCTGTCGGCGCGGGGGATGGGGTAGAGGGCGAGGTCGTAGCGCTCCCGCTCGCCGGGGGCGACGAGGCGGGCGGCGTCCTCTGCCTCAAAGCGGCGCACCGTCCAGGAAAGCTCGGCCAGCCCCTTGCACCAGAGGCCGGAGAGGGTGTCGTGCTGCGCGTCGGTGAAGCGGCGGATGGACTCGGCGAGAAAGCCGTCGGGCGGGGCGGTGGGGAAGAGGGCGCCGAAGTCGGCGTCGCGCAGGGCTTCTGCGTGGGTGAGGGCGGTGTCCTGCCAGAAGGGGATCTCGTCGCCGCTGCGCCGGGGCAGGGTGGGCGGGTCGAGGACGAGGACGGTGAGCAGCTTTTCCAGCAGCGGGCGGGCCGCGCCCTCTCCGGCGGAGTCGGCGGAGAGGGTGAGCTGCAGGTGGACGTCGTTCGGCAGCGCCCCGACGGCGGCGAGGGTGAGGACTTCGCCCGCCTGCCGCCAGAGGACAAACGGCTGCCCGGCGAGGGTGGAGACGGCCTCCCCGTCGTCGGCGGCGGCGTAGCAGCGGGGCAGCGGGTCGGGGGCGAGGGCGAGCAGCGCCTGCGCTCCCGTGGCGAGGTCGAGCGAAAGACGCAGCTCCACCGGCGCGCCCTCTCCGTCAAAGCCCGCCGTTGCCGCCGTGACGGTGGCGAGGGCGGCAAGGTCCTCCGGCAGCAGCTCCGCCAGCTCTGCCGCGTCGACCGTCTCCTCAAAATAGCCGGGGATCCAAAGGCGGCTGCCGCTTAAGGTGTGGGAGATGTCGTTGTACACCGCCGCCGACGAATCGTCGGGGCGCGGGGAGACAGGCTGCTCGGTCGCGCTCTCTTCGCTGCCGCCCTCCGCCGTCCCCGAAAGCGCCTCCCCGGACGGGGGGAGGAAGGAGTCCTCCTGCGGCTGGGGTTCCGCCTCCTCGTCGGGCCAAAAGCCGCCGTTTCCGCTTTCGGTGGACTCGGTTTTGAAATCATGCTCCTGCAGCTCCGTCTCCGCCTCGGGGAAGACACCGCCGCCGCTCTCCTCCGGGGCTTCGGCACCGTCTCCTGCCGCCGCGTCGGAACCGGCCTGCCACAGCCAGGCGGGGGCGGAGAGGGCGACGGTGAGGCAGAGACAGGCGGCCAGCGCCGGCAGCAGCCGCCGGGGGCGGCGGCGGGGCGGGGTGAGGCAGTCGGCCAGGTGGCGTTCGTCGATCAGGGACAGGCTTTCCAAAATCAGCCGGTTCACAGGGAAAATCCCTCCTTTTGCAGATGGGCCTTCAGCCGCCCGCGCAGGCGGCCGAGGGTCACCGAGACGTGGTTCGGCCGCATCCCCTCCCGCCCGGCGAGGTCGGCGAGGGGGGTGAGGTAGAAGTAGCGGCCGAGGAACAGGCGGCGCTCTCTGGGGGAGAGCCGGTCGAGAAAGCGGTCGATGCTGCGGGCCAGTTCTTTGGCGCTGACGGCGGCCTCCACCGAATCGGCCGGGGAGGCGACGTCGCGCAGCTCGTCGAGCAGCAGCGGCAGCTCGCCGCCGCCGCGCCGCTCGGCGTGGGCGGCGCGGAAGCGGTCGAAGGCGAGGTTGCGCACCACCTTGTGCAGCCAGGCGGCGAGACTCCTCGGCCGCTCGGGCGGGATCGCCCGCCAGGCACGAAGGAGCGCGTCGTTGAGGCACTCGTCGGCATCGTCCTCACTGTGCAGAATCGAGCGGGCAAGGGCGCGGCAGGAGGCGCCGTGCCGCTGCTCGGTCAGCGCCAGCGCCTGCTCGTCGCGCTGCCAGAACAGCTCAACCAGGGCTTCGTCGGTCATGGGGATCGCCTCCTTTGGCGGTGGGGTGGGGTTCTGTTATGGTAGACGGGATTTTCGGCGGGATGTGACAGGGCGGGGAAATTTCTGTCGCACGGCGAGAGGTTGACAGCCTGTGAGGGGCCTGATATGGTAAAAGAAACAGAACTCTTGTGAAAACATCGGTGAAAACATCGGCAAAACGGAGGTGTCGTGCATGAAAAAGAGAAAAGGCTTTCTTCTTGTGACCCTGATGGCGCTGATCGCCGTCTTCACGGTTGTCCGTACGGCGACCTCACCTTATCAGAAAATCCGCCGCTATGTCGCGCAGCATCGGGAGCCGCTGACGGCTGCCTGTGAAGCACTGCTTCAGCAGCAGCCGGTGGAGCGGACCGGCTTTGAACCGGCGAAGCTTGTGGGTGTCTGCGGCGAGGACGTCAAAATCGTGCGCTTTTCCTTCGGCGGCAGCGGCATCGCCCCCGCCTCGATTTCCTATGGCTTCTACTACTCCCCCGACGATCTGCCCGTCCCCTGCGACGGCGGCCGCTGGCGGCTGGAGCGGGAGAGCGCGGAGGAATGGGTGTGGCAGGGCGCGGGGGACAACGGCTGCCGCGCCCGCAGGCTGGGGAACGGCTGGTATTATGTTGAGGCGTGGGTTTGAGGACGGCACACGGCGTCTTCAGCTGCGCGAAACGGGGGAGTGTGGTCCCGGCCACACTCCCCCGTCTTGTTTGATCCTGAACGCGAAACCACGGCGGCATCGTCCTGCGATCCGCCGGAAAAACAGGGCATCTTACTCCGCCGCCCTCTGCCAGATCAGCCGGTTGTCCACAAACGCCACCGCCGCCTCTCCCTGATCCAGCAGATAGGCGAGGTGTGACTTCAAGGTGGAGCCGACGAGGACGTTCTGGTTGAAGTCCATCGTGAGCCCGTAATGGGTGAACAGCGCCGCCAGCAGGTCTTCAAAGCTGCGTGGCTGCTCAAGCGCCCCGCGCACAAAGTCCAGCACCTCCCGCGTCTTGGCGAGGTTGGCCTCGGCGAGGGGGGCGATGTCGTCGGTGGGGTCGGCGTGGGAGGGGACGAAGCAGGCGGCCTTCATGCGGGTGAGCTTCTCCAGCGTCTCAAGATAGGCGGCGGTGTCAAAGAGGAAGGAGACGTGGTACTTGTCGAGCGTCTCCTGCCGTACCAGCGCGTCGCCTAAGAACACCACGTCGTCCGCGGTGCGAAAGCCCACCATGTCGAAGCTGTGGCCGGGCAGGGGCAGGGCGGTGAGGCCGGCGGGGAGGGCGGCCTCGGTCAGCGGAGAGGCGTCGCTCGGCTGGGCCATGAGAAACTTGCCGCGCAGCGCCTTCGGCGGACAGCCCGCGAAGAGCAAGGCCGGCTCCAGCAGCGGGTCGCGGGTGAAATGACAGTCGATGCCCGGCGCGTAGACGGGACAGCCCGTGCGCTCCTGCAGCAGCTTGTTGCCGCCGATGTGGTCGGCGTGGGAGTGGGTGGAGAAGACGGCCGCCAGCCGCCAGCCCTGCTCCTCGAAGCGGCGCAGGGCCTTCTTGGCGGCGTCCTTGTCGTTGCCGGAATCAATCAGCACGGCGGCGTCGGCGGCGATGCGGTAGACCCCCATGTTGGCGGGGCTGGCGATATAAAAGGAATTCTCTCCCACCTGGTGCAGCTCATACATTGGCGTTCACGCTCCTTTTGCGTTTCTTCGTTTCCGTTGTCGATCCCGTGCCGGACGGGGGAGACGGCTCCGCCTCCATCCACCAGCGCCAGGGGCGGGCCTGGTCCTCGGCGCTGGCGTAGCCGATGCCGATGCGCGGGCCTGCCTGCAGCGGGGGACGCAGCCCGTCGTCCTCGATACGCAGGGCGGGGCAGGCGGTGATGTCCTGCCCGTTGAGGCTGCCGTCCAGCGACAGGGCCTTAGTCAGCCGCCCCGGGCCGCTCACCTCAAGGCAGCCGCGCAGCAGCACCCCCTGCGGCTGCCCCTCCCCGCCGGTGACGAGGTTGGCCATCCAGTGGATGCCGTAGCAGAGATAGAGGTAGAGGCGGCCGGGCGGGCCGTAGAGAGGGGCGTTGCGCCGCGTTTTGCCGCGGTGGGCGTGACAGGCGGTGTCCTGCTCGCCGCGGTAGGCCTCCGTCTCGCTGATGCGAAAGCACAGCTCGCCCTCGGGCAGGGTGCGGATCAGCAGCTTGCCGACGAGGTCGGGGGCGACTTCGAGGACGTCTCTGGCGAAAAAATCTGTGGTCAGCGGCGTGGGCATGGCGCTCCCTCCTTTGTTTTTATTGTACAAAATTCCCCGAGCTGTTGTCAAGAAGCGGTTCGCCCCCTGCAGGGGTCGCCGCCGCAGCGGCGAAATCCCCTCAGCACAGCACAGAAGTCTTGCTTACAGCCCGTTTCTGTCAAGCACGGTATAAAACCGGGCAGGTAAGGTCAAACTACGGTCACAGACGTCCCCAAAAACAGGAACGGAAAAGGAGAGATACAGCATGGCAAAGGGCCTGAAATTCTGGAAAAAGCGGCTGCCGGTGACGGCGCTGGTGCTGGCCGGCGCCTTTGTGGCCGGCAGCGCCAGCTATCTGGCGGTGCATGACGCGGTGAGCCCGCCGCCGGACGCGGGGGAGGAGGAGTTCCGCCTCACACTGCCCGCCCCCTCGGGCAGCAGCGTGACCGTGCCGGACGAGGGACCGGCGGAGCCGCCGCCGCAGGAGGAGCAGCCGGAGCCGACGGAGCCGGAGACGGCGGAGCCTTCCGGCATGGTGGCCGTGGACCCCTCGGGCGAGCTGCCGGCGGCGGCAGACGAGGAGGAGACGGTGCTGTCGGTCGCCGCCGACCGCGAGGTGGCGCTGCTCTATGTGCGCCCGGTGGAGGGGACCGTCAGCAAGCCCTTCTCGGCCGGGGAGCTGGTGAAAAGTGAGACGCTGGGCGACTTTCGCACCCACGACGGCGTCGATCTGGCGGCGCCCGCAGGGACCAAAGTGCGCGCGATGGCCGACGGGACGGTGTCCGACGTCTATGCGGATGATCTGCTGGGCCAGACGGTGGAGCTGCGCCATGCGGACGGCACGGTGACGAGGTATTGCAACCTGGCCGCCGGCAGCGTGGCGGTGGTGGTGGGCCGCCCGGTCGCCATGGGCGAGGTGCTGGGCGCGGTGGGAGAGACGGCGCTCGGCGAGTCGGCCGAGGGGGCGCACCTGCATCTGGAGGTGATCCGGGGCGGGGTGAGAGTGGACCCGGAGGGGTTGTGGTGACCGAAGCAGATTGACGGGAGCGGCGGCAGCGCGGCTTTCAAAAGAACGTCTGAGCATCGGAGAGGACGGGGGGAGGGGCTTATCCCGACGCTTTGGCGGGGGAGCGCCCGCCCACCCGCCCGGATGAGCCTTGCGGCCCGTGTTCACACAGCGGGTGGGCTGGCTTTGCGCGCTGCTTCGGGGAGGGGCTTGTCCCGACGCTTTGACGGGGGTGGGCCCGCCCACCCGACCGGATGAACCTTGCGGCCCGTGTTCACACACTGGGCGGGCGGGCTTTGCGCGTTGGT
>JAFQKL010000389.1 GCA_017396965.1 Clostridia bacterium | reverse complement strand
GCTCTGTGAGCAGAGAGGGAAAAGAAAGTATTACCAGCTCAACCTCACAGCACTCGAGCCCCTGCTGCAAAACGAGCAGGGACTTCCCGACCAATGAGGCGCCGAAACGCCGTTTCCCCATCGCGACACCGCAAAAACCCCCGCCGCACCCCTCCTCCCAGGGGACGCGACGGGGGGTTTTTCCGTTTGCACAATCTTCCCAGTCTTCCCAGTCTCCCAACCGCCCCACCCCGGTCGGCGAGGCGCAGCGGCTCAGCTCGGCTGCTCCGCAACCTCCCCGATCCGCTTCACCCCCCACTCCGCCGCCTCCAGCCCGCTCTCTCCCTTGGCGGGCCGGATGGTCAGATAGGGCTTGCTGCCCGCCGAGTACAGCACCCGGCCCCGCGCCCCGGCGGAGAGGGCGCTGACCTGCTCCATCGTCAGCCGCTTTGCGTCGATGACGACGTTGCCGCTGCGCTGGGCGATCTCCTCCACCCCCAGCCGCCCGGCGCGGTTGCGCAGCAGGGAGACGCGGCAGAGGTTGATCAGCGGCGCCGGCGGGTCGCCGAAGCGGTCGCACAGCTCGTCGACAAAGTCGGAAAAATCCTCGTCGCTCTCGATGGCGGCGATTTTTTTGTACATATCAATGCGCAGCTCGCCGCTCCTGATATAGTCGGTGGGAATGTTGGCGTCCACCGGCATCTCCACCGTGCAGTGGACAAAGTCGGGCCGCTCGCCCTTCTCCTCCAGCACCGCCTCCTCCAGCAGCTTGAGATAGAGGTCGTAGCCCACCGCCTCCATATGCCCGTGCTGCTCGGCGCCGAGGACGTTGCCGGCGCCGCGGATCTCGAGGTCGCGCATGGCGATCTTGAAGCCGGAGCCGAACTGGGTGAACTCGCGGATGGCGGAGAGACGCTTGGTGGCGTCCTCGCTTAACACCTTGTCCTTGCGATAGGTGAAAAAGGCGTAGGCGCGGCGGTCGGAGCGGCCGACGCGGCCACGGATCTGGTAGAGCTGGGAGAGGCCGAGGCGGTCGGCGTCCTCCACCACCAGGGTGTTGGCGGTGGGTACGTCCACCCCCGTCTCGATGATCGTCGTGCAGACTAAAATATCAATCTCCCCCGCCACCATCGCCTCCCAGATCTCACTGAGCTGATCCTCGCCCATCTTGCCGTGGGCGGTGCGGATGCGGGCGTCGGGCAGCTGCTTTTGCAGGTTCGCCGCCACCCGCTCGATGCCGTTCACCCGGTTGTAAAGGTAAAACACCTGCCCGCCCCGGCGCAGCTCGCGGCGCAGGGCGTCGGCAATCACCCCTTCGTCGTGCTCCATGACGTAGGTCTGCACCGGCTTGCGGTCCATCGGCGGCTCCTCGATGATACTCATATCGCGGATCCCCGAAAGGGCCATGCCGAGGGTGCGGGGGATGGGGGTGGCGGTGAGGGTCAGCACGTCCACCGAGCGGGTCAGTTCCTTGAGCTTCTCCTTGTGGGAGACGCCGAACCGCTGCTCCTCGTCGACAATCAGCAGCCCCAGGTCCTTGAACACCACATCCTTTTGCAGCAGACGGTGGGTGCCCACCACCATGTCCAGCTGGCCGTTTCGCAGGCGGCGCAGCACGTCGGCCTGCTGACGGGGGGAGCGGAAGCGGGAGAGGTTGTCGATCCGCATGGGGTAGTCGGCAAAGCGGTTTAAGATGTTGGTGAAATGCTGCCAGGAGAGGATGGTGGTGGGGACGAGCAGCGCCACCTGCTTGCCGTTTTCCATCGCCTTGAAGGCGGCGCGGAGGGCCACCTCGGTCTTGCCGAAGCCGACGTCGCCGCAGAGCAGGCGGTCCATCGGCACCGGGCGCTGCATATCGCGCTTGACCTCGTCGATGCAGCGCAGCTGATCATCTGTCTCGACATAGGGGAAGGAGGCTTCAAAGCCCGCCTGCCAGTCGCTGTCCGGCTCGAAGGGGAAGCCCTTCACCTGCTGGCGGGCGGCGTAGAGGGTGATCAGCTGACGGGCCATGTCCTGCGCCGCCTTGCGCACCCGCTGCTTGGTGCGGCCCCACTCGGCGCCGCCCATTTTGGAGAGCTTGACCTTGCCCTTGTCGTCCCCCGAGATATACTTGCTCACCATCGCCAGCTGGTCGGCGGGGACGAAGAGCACGTCGCTGCCCTGGTACTGGATCTTGATATAGTCGCGGGTGACCCCCTCGATCTGCAGGGGGACGATGCCCAGATACTGGCCGATGCCGTGGTTTTGATGCACCACATAGTCGCCGATGCGAAGATCCGCATAGGTGCGGATCTTCTCCCCCGCCGTCTTTTTGCGCGGCCGCGCCGGGCGGCGGACGGGGACGGCGCTGCGGTCGGTGAGCAGGGCAAGACGGCCCTCGGGGTAGATCACCCCGGCGGGCAGGCCGCCGATCAGCAGACGCAGCCCGGGGCCGACGGCGCCGTGTTCCTTCAAAATCGAGGCCAGCGCGGCGCGGCGCGGCTCGGTGGCGGCGAAGAGGGCGATGTCGTAGCCCTGCGCCAGCAGGTCTTTGACCTCGTCGAGCAGCACCTCCATGCTGTCGCCCAGGCCCCCGGCGTGGCGTTCACTGGTGGAGAGCAGGCCCTTGGGGGCCAGCTCGTAGCGGCCGTGGGGCAGGGCTTCGAGGAAGACCACCTCGCGGCGGCCGAGGGCGCTCCACACCTCGCCGGGGGTCTTTGCGTACCCTTCCGTCTCGCCGGGGACGTGGCCGTCCTCAAGGGCGCGTTTTAAGGTCTCCGCGAGCAGGTCGTGGGACTCGGTGAGGCGGCGGGCGCAGGCGCGTTCCTCGCTGAGACAGAGGAGGGCGTCCGGCAGGTAGTCGAGCAGGGTGGCGGGGTGGTCCCAGAGGAGGGGGAGGAGGGCGTCGTCCGGCTGGCCCTCCTCAAGACGGGCGAGGGCCGCTTCGTAGAAGGCGGCGGAGCGGCGGCGGGAGGCGGCGCGGTCGCGCAGCGTCCGGCGCAGGCGCTCAAGGCCGCCCTCCGGCAGCAGCTGGGAGGCGGGGGGCAGGAGGGCGCGCTCCAAGAGGGCGGTGCGGCGCTGGGTGAGGGGGTCGAAGGCGTGGAGGGTGTCGATCTCGTCGCCGTAAAACTCGATTCTCACCGGCTGCTCCGCCCCCGGCGGGTAGACGTCGACGATGCCGCCGCGGGCGGAGAACTGGCCCACCCCCTCCACCATCTCGCCGCTGCGCTGATAGCCCGCCTCCACCAGACGGGCGAGCAGGGTGCGGATGGGCAGGTGCTGCCCCAGCTCGAGGGCGAGGGTGTGCTGCCGGAGCAGCTCGGGGGGCAGGGTGAGCTGGGCGAGGGCGTCGGCCGTGGTGAGCAGCAGGGGGGCGGAGGAGAGGCGGCAGAGGACATCGAGGCGGCGGTGGACAAACTCCTGCGAGCTGCCCTCGGCGCCGTGCAGTGAGAGGTCGACCACGGGGTAGACGAGCGGGGCGGCGCCGAGGCCGAGCAGGGCCTCCTCCAGCCGCCGCTGCTCCGCCTCGTCCGCCGCCACCAGCAGCACCGGGCGGCGCTCACTGAGGGCGCGGCAGAGCACGGCCTTTCCCATCGGGGAGAGGCCGGTGAGGGCGACGGGCTGCTGTCGCTCGGCGAGCAGGGCTTCCAGCTGGGTGAGCAGGGGCAGGGAGAGGAGCTTTTTGAGCAGGTGTTTCATAGATTCCTCACACGACAGAATGCGGACAGCGGGGGCTGTCCGGGGGGTGGGTGGTTTT
>JAFQKL010000036.1 GCA_017396965.1 Clostridia bacterium | reverse complement strand
GAGGGCGAGCGCACCGCCTTTGTGGGCGACGGTATCAACGACGCCCCCGTGCTGGCCCTCGCCGACGTCGGCATCTCGATGGGTATGGGTACAGCCGCGGCCATCGAAGCCTCCGATGTGGTGCTCACGGAAGAACGCCTCGGCGGCCTGGTGGCGGCGCTCGAAGTGTCGAGAGACACCCGCCGCACCGTGCGTCAGAACATCATCTTCTCCCTCACCGTCAAGGGCGGTGTCATGCTGCTGGCCGCCTTCGGCTATGCCAGTATGTGGCTGGCCGTCTTTGCCGACGTGGGTGTCGCCATGCTGGCAATCCTCAACTCGGCAAAGCTGCTGAGACGGAAGAAATAATCCCTGTGTCTTTTTGGCCTGCCGCGGTTTGCTCCCGCGGCAGGCCGTTCGGTTTTTGCCGACAAAAAAGCGCCCCGGCCGGGCCGGGGCGCAAAATATCGCTGTTTTCTGATTTTATATTACCACATTTTAAGCAAAAAGTCAAGTCTTGTCTCAAACCGCCTGCTGTGATACCCTGTCCTTCCACCCCCACAAAGGAGGCGCCCATGAGCAAGACAGAATCCGCCATCCTCCCCCTGCGCAGCGGCCACCCGGCCGAAACCCTCCGCACCCCGCAGGACGAAGCACTCGCCTACGCCCTTCGCAGCAGCGGCCGCGTCCTGGTGGGCGACCGCCTGCCCCGCCTGCTCCGCGAATACTTCGGCGACTGCCTCGACCAGGCCCGGGACCCCGACGGCGTCCTGCTGGCCGAGCTGCTCGAGCTGTTTTTCCTGCTCAAAAACGAAACCCGCGAGGCCCTCGACGATCTCTCCCTCGCCCACCTCCTCCACTCCCTCTGGCAGCAGGCGGGAGAGGACTTTGCGCTGCTGCGGGGAGCCGACCGCGAAACGCTATTGTCCCGGGCGGCAAAGGAGCGGCCGACCATCGACCGCCTGCGCGACTCCGCCCCCCACCTCCCCGCCCTGCGCACCAACCATGCCGACGACCCGCCCGCCCTGCGTCTGCTGCACCTGCTTGCCCTGCAGATCGAACGCTGCACCGCCCAAAAAAGCAGCTCGGTGCCGGTGGAGACGGCGGAGCTGCTCTGGCGCTCTCTCTGCCTCTGCCTCGGCCTTCCCCCCGAAGACCCCGACCGCGCCGCCCGCCTCCTGCCGCCCGGCGACCCCGAGCAGCGGCTGGAAAAGGGAATCCGCGCCGTGCGCCAAAGGGTGAGGGAGGCCAAACGCCTCTGGCAGACGATCTGCACCAACCCGCCCCCCATCGTCACCCACTCCCTCTCCGACACCCTCCAAAGCATCGGCCGCTTCTTCCCCCTCTACGAGCCGCGCTGCTTCGCCGCCCGCCTCCCCTGCGACATCGACTACCCCCTCGCACACCCCGCCGACGAGTCCCTCGCCGGCATCGACTACCTCCTCGACTGGCTCACCCGTCTCCGGGCGGAAACCACCTTCCTCCGCCGCTTCCCCGCCCGCGCCCTCCGCCCTCTCTACCGCCTCCTCGGCCCCGACCCGAGCGACCTGCCCACAAACCTCTGCGCCCCCGCCGTCGCCAACGCCCTCGCCCGCGTTCTCCTGCAGCGCGACCCCCGTCCCCTGCCTAGCACCCCCGCCGGCCGGACCGCCCTGCCCACCCACCCCCACCCCCCGGCGCCCCCGG
>JAFQKL010000035.1 GCA_017396965.1 Clostridia bacterium | reverse complement strand
GCCTGACGGCCCGCGTCCGCACCCCGGACGGATGCACTTTCCGCGTCGATTCCGGCGCGGCGCAAACCATGCGGCCTCGCCCGTCCCACTGCGTCCGAATCAGCGCAGAGGGGCAGGCCTGTCAAGGGTTCAAGGGTGGAGATTTTGCAAAAATCCGTCCCCCGCAAGGATTTTTGTACAATACTACCCGCCCCTTGACAGGCCGGGCGGTCACGGGGCCACAATGGAGGTGGGGAGTGTGGTCGACCGACCACACTCCCCCATTCCTCTCAATCCACACCCTCCCGGCAACGCGCCCGTCAGCGCAACCAACCAACCGCGCCGCCCCTCCGCCCCTCGCGGCCTGACGGCCTGCGTCCACACCCCGGGTGTCCACACCTTCCGCATCGACCCTGGCGCGGCGTAAACAAAGCAGCCCCGCCCATCCCGCCGCGCCCAAACCAGCACAGAAAGGCAGGCCTGTCAAGGGTTCAAGGGTGGAGATTTTACAAAAATCCGTCCCCCGCAAGGATTTTTGTAAAATACTACCCGTCCCTTGACAGGCCGGGCGGTTTCGCACCCCACAATGGAGGTGGGGAGTGTGGTCAACCGACCACACTCCCCCATCCCTCTCAATCCAAACCTGCCCCCACGCCTTCAGCGCAAATCCAGCAGCGTAAACTCCGCCTTCTTCTCACCCACCACCGCGCCGGTGGCGTTGATGATCTCGGCGGGGAAGGTCGTGCGCAGACGCTCGATCGTCTCGCGGTTCTCATACCCCAGCTGCTCCAAAATCTCCGCCAGAATCAGCGGGAAATAGGCGGAAACGCCCTCATACAGCTTGCAGGTAATGCCCAGCCGCTCCTTCTTGAGCCCCAGGGTGTACACCCCCTGCGCCCCCACCTTGCCGACGATGTTGGGGTCGCGGCAGAGCACACCGCACAGCGCCCTGGCGTCCATGAGGTTCTCGGGGTAGCGGGAGATGATCTCCACATTCCGCCGCGTCGCCTCGGCCAGCGAGGCGTCCGCCAGCAGCTCCGGCGCCACCAGGCGCACAAAGGAGGTGGACATATTCACCATCGGCACCGCAAACACCGGCACGCCGCAGCCGTCGATGCCGACGCCGATCTTCTCCTTCGGCACATCGGTAAACAGCGAGATCGCCTCGAGAATCCGCTGCTGTACGGCGCTCTCCAGCTTGTAGTAGTCGGCCTCGTTGCCGAACTCGCGCTGCACCATGATCAGGCAGAGATGCTTGCCGATACAGTTGTGATAGAGCTTGCTCTCCTTCTCGCCGGCCGCCCGCAGCGCCAGCTCGTAGTCGTGACCCATCGGGTAGCAGGGGAGCATGATGAGGGTGTCGTAGGAGATGTCGGCCTTTTGCATGATGCTCTTGACCAGCTCCACCTGCCGCGGGCCGCACCAGAGCGAGCCGGACATGATCGAGATCTCCTCATCGGTCAGACCGTACTTTTTGTCAAGCCCCAGCTGCAGCAGCGGCAGCATCTGGATCGGCTTGGAGGAGGAGCGATAAAAGGTGAAAAAGTCGGTGTCGCCCAGGCCCTTGAGCAGGCCCTTTTCATCGCAGACGGCGATCGAGCCGTAGTGCATACACTCCAAAATGCCGCCGCGGTATTCGTTGACCAGAACTTGTGGGGTTCCCATGTTTCGTGCCTCCTTACGTTTTATGTTAAACAGCGCCGCACCCGGCGCGGGGGTCACTTGATGCCCTTCACACCCTTGATGCCCTTGAGGCCGGCGGTCTGCTTGGTGTCAAAGATATTGGTCTCGTAGCTGACGGTGAGCATCTCCCGCTCGCGCTGACGCTTGAAGGCCAGCTCCACGAGGCGGTCGAGCAGCTGCTCATAGGGCAGCCCGTCGGGGGCGAAGAGGTAGAAGGAGAGGGAGCCGGGGATGGTGTTCAGCTCGTTGATATAGACCTTGTCGCCGTCGTCGGTGTCCAGGATAAAGTCGATGCGGACAACGCCGTTGCAGCCGACGGCGCGAAACGCCTCCACCGCCAGGCGGCGGATCTCGGCGGTCTTCTCCTCCGAAATCTCCGCCGGCAGCGAGCGCCGCGCCCCGCTCATGCCCTTGCCGCCGCCCGAGGACATATACTTGTCGGCATAAGAGAGGATCTCCCCCGCCGTGATCGGCTCTTCGCAGAGGGAGGGGCGCGCCTCCTCGGCGTCGCCCAGCACGGCGCAGTTGATCTCGCGCAGGCCGGTCACCGCCCGCTCCACCAGCAAAATGGGGGCGAAGGTGCCGGCATAGTCGAGGGCTTCGCGCAGCGCGGCGCGGTCGCCGGCCACCTTGATGCCGACGCTGGAGCCCAAATTCACCGGCTTGACGATGACGGGATAGGAGAACTTCGCCTCGATCTTCGCCAGCACCGCCGTCTCATCGAGCAGGAAGTCCCTGTGGCGCAGGGTGACGGCGGGCAGCACCGGCAGCCCCGCGGCGGCCAGCACCTGCTTGCAGGCCATCTTGTCCATGCCCAGCGCCGAGGAGCCGACGTCGCAGCCGACGTAGGGGAGGCGCAGCGTCTCAAAGAAGCCCTGCAGCGAGCCGTCCTCGGTGTTGGTGCCGTGGACGATGGGGAAGGCTAAGTCGATCCTGGCGATGTCGTTGTTGCCGAACTTCTTCGGCAGGGCGCGGGTGAGCCAGACCTCGTCCCTGGTGCGGCGGACGACGGCGATCTGGGTGCATCTCTGCAGCAGGGCGGGGATATTGCGGTAGTTTTCCACCTCCAGCAGGGCGTCGCCGGTGTAGAACAGGCCCTGCTTGCTGGCGTAGACGGGGATGACGTTGTATTTGTCGCGGTTTAAGGCGTGCATGGCCTGAACGGCCGAGATCACCGAGACTTCATGCTCGGTGGAGCTGCCGCCGAAGAAGACGCCGAGGGTGAGCTTCATGGGAGTTCCTCCTTGATACGGTGGTTTTGGGTGGGGACGGGGGACGGTCGGTCTGTCAAGGGAGCGGCTACCCTGCCGGCGGCCGCCTAGCCCTCGAGATCGTCGGTGAGGTCGTTTTCCAGCAGCACGGCGGCGGGGCGGTCGAGCAGGGTGGGCAGCAGGGCGAGGGCTTCGCTTAAGTTGCGCACGGCATGGCGGCGGGAGCGGTCGAAGCCGCCGAGGTCGAGGCCCTCAAACAGCGCCTCCTTGACGCGGCCGACAGCGATGACATCGTCGCAGCAGGCGGCGGCCTGCTCGCCGAAGTCGCGGTTGGCGGCGTACTCGTTCTCGCCCAGCTCCACCATGCCCGGGGTCACCAGAATGCGGCGGCGGTCTTTGAGGCTGCCCAGCACCCGCACCGCCTCGGCGGCGCCCTCGGGGTTGCTGTTGTAGGCGTCGTCAATGACGATGGTCTGGCCCTGATTTTTCAGCTCCAGACGGTGCGGCACCGGCTTTAAGCGGCGCAGCGCCACCGCCAGCGCCTGCGGCGGCACCCCCATCTGCAGCGCCAGCCCGGCGGCGCCGGTGATGTTGAGCACATTGTGCCGCCCGAGCAGGCGGGTGGTGAGGGTGAGCGGCTCAAAGCCGCGGCAGTGGAGGGTGAAGGTGGTACCGCGCTCGTCGATCTGAAGATCGTCGGCCCGGCAGTCACAGTCGGGGGAGAAGCCGTAGGTGCGGTGGGGCGTGGCGCAGGGGGCGGCGGCGACGGCGGGGCTGTCGACATTGAGAAAGGCAAGGCCCTCCGGGGGGATGCTGTCCACCAGCTCAAACTTGGTCTTGCGGATGTTCTCCGTCGTGCGGAAGGTCTCGAGGTGGGCGATGCCCACCGAGGTGAGGATGCCGTAGGTGGGGCGGACAATGTCGCAGATCTCCTTGATGTCCCCCATCTGGCGGGCGCCCATCTCGCAGACAAACACCTGGTGCCAGGGCTTCAGCTGCTCGTTGACGGTGCGCACCACCCCCATGGTGGTGTTGTAGCTCTCGGGGGTCATGAGGGTGTTGTACTTCTCCTTGAGCAGCTCACTGAGGATGTATTTCACCGAGGTCTTGCCGTAGCTGCCGGTGATGCCGACCACCACCAGCCCCGGCTGGCTGCGCAGCTTCTCGGCCGCCTGGTCGACAAAGCCCTGGGCGATCCGCTTCTCGGTGCCGTCCATGGCGCGGACAGCAAAGAGCGGCAGCCACACCGGCAGCGGCAGGGCGGCGAGGGCGACGGCGAAGACCCCGCCCGCCAGCGGGTGCAGCGTCTGCAGCGCCACGCCGAGGACGAGCAGCACGGCGAACAGCCCGCCCGTCGCCAGAAACTGGCGCTTGACGCGGTCGGTGACGACGAAGGGCTTTTTCT
>JAFQKL010000388.1 GCA_017396965.1 Clostridia bacterium | reverse complement strand
CTGGTTCAGGTCAGCCTCTACTATGCGGTGCTGCTCGCGCTGATCCCGTGGCTGCGCCAAAAAATCAGCGCCCTGAGCTGCGCGGCGCTGTGGATGGCGCCGAACGCGCTGTACCTCTTGTTCGGATATCGGCACAGGCACCTGCTCACAACCGCTCCCATGATCGTCCTCCCCGGCCCCGGGCGGGAGATCTGGCTGCTGCTCGCCCTCTGGCTGGCGGGGTTTGTGCTGCTGTTTGGCTGGCAGATTCTGCGCCACCTGCGCTTTCGCCGGGCGATCCTGCGCCGGGCGGTGCCGGTCAGCGACCCTCAGGTGCTGCGGCTCTGGGATGCGCTGCGCGAGGGGTTCCGCTCCCAAAACCGGCAGGTGCCGTTGCTGGTCTCTCCCGATATCCGCACGCCGCTCAGCATCGGCCTCTTTCGAGACTCGCAGCGGGTTGTGCTGCCGCATCTCAGCTACAGCGAGGAGGATCTGCGGCTGGCGCTGCACCATGAGCTGGTCCACCTTGAGCGGGGGGACGCCTGGTCCAAGTTCTTCCTGCTCTTCTGCACCTCCTTCTTCTGGTTCGTCCCCCTCGTGTGGCCGGCGATGCGGCGCAGCGCCGAGGATCTGGAGCTGAGCTGCGACGAGGCGGTGCTGGAGGAGGCGGACGCCGCCACCCGTCACCGCTATGCCTCACTGCTGCTCAGCACCGCAGGGCATGAGGCAGGCTTCACCACCTGTCTCTCCGCCTCGGCGAAGGCGCTGCGCCACCGCTTGAAGAACGTCGTGCAGCCGGTACAGCGCGGCAGTGGCAAGGCGGTGGTGTTCCTCGCCCTCTGCGCCTTCTGCGCCACCGCCGGCAGCTTCTCCCTGGCTTACGACAGCCTCACCGGCGCCGAGGCCATCTACGGCGACGCGGCGGGGCGGGGGGTGCTGGGTGCGGTCAACCGCTATGCGGGACGGGCGTCCGTCCCCTGTGAGCCGGCCGACCCCGACGCCTTTCTCCGCGTCCTCGAGCAACTGCCCCTGCAGCGGCTCACCCGGGAGCAGGATTCCTGGCTGATCGACCGGGAGCTGACCTGCGTTGTCACCACCGAAGAGGGCGCCGTCGCCCTCACCCTGGGTGACTGCTATTTGGGGGTGCGCAAAGAACACACAAACTTCCGGCGGCGGGAGGATCACTGCTACTACCTCCCCGAAGAGCTGGTTCAGGCCACGCTGCAGGCGCTGCGGATGCCGGCGGGCGGGGGGTGACGAAACCGGCTGCAGGGGCTGACTCCTGCAGGGCAGAGAGCCCCCCCATACCCGTGACAGGCAAAACCCGGATCACCCGATTGCGCCCGACCGGGGTCCCGCCTTTCTCCTCGACCGTCTCCATCCCCAAAGCGTCTCAGGCTGTCGAAAAACCCCTGTACAAAAAAACAAAGAAAACCGTCTTGCCGGTTTTCTTCCTTATCCCGGGCGCGGGACCGGATGTCAAGGGCGCCGAAGGCGGGGAGACAGAAAAATTTTGTCCCGTCCCCCGCAAGGGACAGAATTTTTCTGTCTCCCG
>JAFQKL010000387.1 GCA_017396965.1 Clostridia bacterium | reverse complement strand
GGGGTCGGTGGCAAAGAGGAGGAGGGCGGTGTGGACCGCGACCGGCAGGGCGGCGATGAGGGCGACCGTTTTGGTGTTCAAGGCTTGGGTACCTCCGGTTTTCTTGGGATGGGGTATGGGGGCGGGGTCCCTTCCGGCAACCCCGCCCCTGCAAGTAATTTCCTGTTCCGGGTGTCGTGAAAACCGCGAAAATCAGATTGGGGAAACCCGCTCTGCGGCGTGCTTCTTTTTCCCGGTACCGACCCCCTGACCGGGGGGACGGGACAACTACTCCGCCGCACACTCCCCCGTCTTGCGCAGCATGACAAAATCGCAGACGTCGCCGCTCTCGGAGACGTAGAACATCACCGTCACCTCGGCCCACAGGTAGGCCCCGTCCTCCGCCAGATAGCGGAAGCGGTGGCTGATGCTCGTCCGCCCGGCGGCGTAGGCCTCGAGCAGACGCTCGCGGGAGAGGCGTTCCATCATCGCCTTGCGGTCCTCCGGCAGCAGGGAGCCGGCCGCCACCGTCACCAGCTCGTCGATGGCGCCGCTGTGGGGCAGATGCTCGGAGAACTCGGAGGTGGCCTCCAGCAGGCGGTAGCTGTCGTGGGTGAGGTTGCAGGACACCACCAGCGGATAAAAGCGGGTGATGGCGTCGAGCAGGCGGGAGACCTGGGCGTTCTCCTTCGCCTCATCCTGAAGTCGCACCGCCTGATCGGCGCGGAAGCGGTAGTCGGCGAGGCGCATCTCCGGGGCGAAGAAGGCGTGGCCGTTTTTGCCGCTGCGCTTGACGTGGTAGAGGGCGAGGTCGGCGCGCTGGAAGAGGTCGTCGAAGCTGTCCCCCTCCTGCTCGCTGGCACAGCCGGCGCTGCAGTGGATGCGGCGCTCGTCGTCCGGCCCCACCGAGATCAGCGCCAGCTTGTGCAGCAGGGAGGAGACAATGCCGGCAATCGAGCCTTCACTGCCGGCGGCGCCGGGGAGGTAGACGAGGAACTCGTCGCCCCCCGCCCGGCCGATGAAGTCGCCGGAGCGGAAGCTGCCGCCCAGCACCTCGGCGATGGCGCGGATGGCGCGGTCGCCCTGCTCGTGGCCGTAGAGGTCGTTGATCTGCTTTAAGTCGTCGAGGTCAAAGAGGATCAGAACGCCGCGGCGGCCGGAGCGGTCGGCCATGTGGGCGCGGATTCTCTCCTCGCAGGTGGCGCGGTTGAGCAGGCCGGTCATGCCGTCCTTCTCGGCGCGGGCTTCCACCGCCAGCTGCTGCTCCTTGGCGCCGGTGTTGTCACTGATGCTGATGAGGGCGCGGATGTGGCCGACGTAGGGGTCGGCCACCAGCTCCACCAGCGCCTCCACCCAGCCGTGGCTGCCGTCCTCATGCAGCACGCGGAAGTCGCCGGTGAGGCGGCGGCTGCCCTCGGCGTGGGCGGCGAGCAGGTGGTCGCGGGCGAAGAAGCGGCCGGCGCCGTCCAGCTGATCCGCCGGCAGGGCCACCGTGAGCAGGCGGGTGAGGCTCTCGCTGTAACTGTCGCCGGTGAAGGGGAGGGGGACGGTGTCCAGCGCGCCGCTGACACTGTCCACCCGGTCGGCGGTGAGGTCGCAGTGGATGGTGAAGCGCGCACTCTGCTGCTCCTGGCGCTGACGGAAGCGCAGCCAGGCCAGCTCCTGTTCGTGGCGGTCGGTGACGTCCTCATGGGAGATGATCGCCCCCATCGGCTGGCGGATGTCGTCATAGACGGTGGAGTAGCGGATGTCGTACCAGCGGCGGCGGCCCTCGTCGTCCTTCATGCAGGCGCGCAGGGTGCCTTCGCTCCGGCCGCGGTGGATCTCCTGGAACATCTCGCGCATCGCCTCCACGCTCTCCGGCATGATTTCGCCGGACCGGAGCATCTCCGGGTATGTCATGCGGCAGAGCTTGGGCACCTTGCAGTTGGCGCAGCGGGCCTCGTCCCAGCGGTGGGCGAGGCCGGTTTTGGTGCGGTAGAGACAGAGGGTGCGGCTGGAGTGCTCGGCGAAGATGCGCAGCAGCTGCTCATTCTCCTTGAGCCGCCGGTTTTCCACGCTCTGCACCCGAAGGTCGGTGACGTCGTCCACCGAGATCACGGTGCGGCGGGGGGCGCCCTCTCTGTCAAACACGGTGGCGAACTCCAGCCGCTCCCAGCGCTCCTGACCGCGCTGGTCGAGCACGATGATCTCGCAGCGGCCACGCGGCGCGCCGCTGTGGATGCTCTCGTAAAAGGTCTTCAGGGTGGCGACGGCCTCGGCGGGGAGGTTGCCGGCCTGATCCAGCGTGTCGGGAAACTGCTCGAGCACCTGGCCCATCCCCAGGCGGGCGGCCTGGTCGGCGGGGATGGTGAGGGTGCGGGTGGGGACATCGTAGGTACACAGCACATGGCCCATCTTCTCGGCGGAGAGGCGGATCTCCTCGGCGCGCAGGTGCAGCTCCTCGCGCAGACGGTCCTCCTCCGCCTTCTGCTCGTCGATGTTCTGCGAGACGGCGACGGCCAGCACATCTTCGTCAAAGGGATTGGAGTGGCGCATCACGGTCGTCTCCATCCAAACCCACTCGCCGCCGGGGGCGGCTCTGCGGTAGGCGAGGCGGATGACATCGTTGTTCTTCAGCCGCTCGCGCATTTCGGCGACGTGGAACGTCTCGGAGAACATCTGCTGATCCTCCGCCAGCACATAAGGCACCCGCAGCTCCACCAGGCGGGACAGCTGCCCCTCCACCGGCGAGCCGACGGTGGTGGCCTGATCGTACTGCAGCATCCGGTAGGTGCCGCGGGTGACATTTAAGGAGATCATCTCGGGAAACACCTGCTGCATCGCCTTGAGCAGCCCTTCAAACTCGATGGAGCGCACCCTGGTGCGCTCATACATCTCCGAGACATCCTCCACCGACACCACAGCGGACACCACCTCCCCCCGCCGGTCGAAGACGGCGGTGAAGCGCAGCCGCAGACGGCGGGAGGGCATCCCCTGCAGGGCGGCGGAGATCTCCGCCTCGCCGCTCTCCTCGCCGCGCTCGATGGCGGCGAAGAAGGCGCGCCACTCGGCGGCGCTGCCGCGGTCCACCCAGCACGCGACGCCCCATTCGGGCAGCTCGTCGATCAGCTCGGGCAGGCCGAGCAGGGCGGAGGCCTCCTCCGTCATGATGCCGCAGCGGCCGGCGACGAGGTAGCGGAAGATCACCTGCCCGCTCTGGGCGAGGGCCATCATGCTCTCGCTCTCGCGCAGGTGCAGCTCCTCCTCGCGCTCGATCAGGTCGCTGATGTCAAAGGCGTGGCCGTAGACGGTGAGCCGCCCCTCCTCCGCCACCGAGCGCAGCAGCAGGCGGACAAAGCGGTGTTCCCCGTGGAACACCGACACCTCATAGTCCATGCGGTCGACGGAGGGCGCGGTGGCCAGGCCCTCCAGCAGCAAGCGCAGGCGGCCTTCGTCGCCGGTGAGATACTCCTCCGGCTCTTCCAAAATCGCCTGCATGGCAAAGCGGTCAATCCCGGTCAGCTCGGCAAAGCTCTCGCTTAGGTCGAGACACTCCCAGGGGGCGGCGCGCAGCACAAAACTGCCCGACAGGCCGCCCTCCGCCAGGACGTGACAGGCATCGGATTCCCCGTATTCCGTTGGTTGGCGGCTTTCGTTTTCGATGTACTCCAGATCCATTGAACTGCCTCCTCCGGCAAACGCCGTTTTGCGGGGCGGCGCAAAGGGCCGCGGTCTTTTGTCAAGTATAACATATTCTGTCTTCCTTGCCTAGTCTTAGAGGGGGATTTTTCTCGGCGGCGGGCGGGGGACGGCGAAAACACTGCCATGTTTGCCCCGTAAAAAGCGGTCAAAAACCGTCGATCTGCTCTATTGACTGAAAGTTGACTTCAACTCTATAATAAAAGTTACATTTCCACTCTTTTTCCGGGAGGACGTTTTTGTGAACCAGAACCAGAACAAGAAACTGAAGCTCTTCTTCCTGCTGGCGATCATCTTCAACATGGCGGCCAGCTTCGCCCATCCCGTCACGCCGACGCTGATTGTGGAGCGCCGGCTCGACAGCTCGCTCTTCGGCGTGGCGCTGGCGGCGATGATGGTGGTCAACTTCCTCACCTCGCCCTTCTGGGGGCGGCTGTGCAGCTATCTGCCCACCAAGCGGGTGATTCTCATCTGTTGCCTCGGCTATGCGGTGGGACAGGCGCTGTTCGGCGCGGCGCAGAGCGAGATGGGGGTGATCGGCGGGCGGATGTTCGCGGGTCTGTTCACCGGCGGCGCCTTTACCGCCTGCTCCAACTATGTCTTGAACGTCACCCTCGACCCCGTGGCCAGGGGACGCAACCTGACCACGCTGGTCACCATCCAGAATGTGGCTGCGGCGGCGGGCTATTTCACCGGCGGAATGCTCGGCCTGATCTCGGTGGAGGCGGCCTTTGTCGCCCAGGTGGCCACGCTGGCCTTTTCGGGCATCGGCATCTTCCTTCTCTGCGAGGATGACACGGGCTACAAGCCGGTGCCGGATCAGCCGCTGTCGGCCAAAGACGTCAATCCCTTTCGCGCCTTTCTCGACGCCCGCCACTTCATGACGCCGATGCTGGCGCTGATCTTCTCGGTGGTGGCGATTTCGGCCATCGGGCAGAACAGCTATGAGCAGTGCTTCAACTACTTTATCAAGGACCAGTTCGGCATGGGCAGCGAGTACAACGGCACCATCAAGGCGGGCATCGCGGTGCTGACGCTGGCGCTCAACGCCACCGTCGGCCTTTACTTACAGAACAAGACCGACATCAACAAGTCCTCCCTGCCGGTGATGCTGGCCAACACCGCCTGTCCGGCGGTGGTGCTGGTGTGGTCGGGGCAGGTGGTGTTTGTGGCGGCCTATGTGCTGTGGAGCGGCTTTCACGCCCTGCGGCTGGCGGTGCTGCAGACGATGGTGGCCAAGCGCGCCAGCGACGAGCATCGCAACAGCGTCATGGGGTTTTACCAGTCGATGAACTCGCTGGGCGGCATTTTCGGGGCGCTGTTTGCCGGACTGATCTACGAGTCGGGGCCGATGCGGCCGTTTGTGCTGTCTTTTGTGGCTTTTGCCCTGTCGACGGGGATTACGGTGGTGTATCTGGCGAGGTATCGTAAGGAGCGGGGGTGAGACCTGGGGGTAAGAGCCGGGGGTGTGGGCCGGGTTGGCCGGGTGCTGGTCGGGTGTTGACCGGGTGTTGACCTGGTGTTGACCTGGTGTTGGCCGGGTGCTGGCCGGGTTGGCCGGGCATTGTCCGACATTGTGGATTGATAAGGCCGCGGGCTTTCCTGATGGGAGAGGCCGCGGCTTTTTTTG
>JAFQKL010000386.1 GCA_017396965.1 Clostridia bacterium | reverse complement strand
TCCCCCGTCCTTCTCCTCTCCGCCGGCGGCATCTTCACCGAGCGTCAGCTGCGCTACCGCACCATGCCGGAAGCCCTGCGCGACTTCTGGGAAGAGCTGGAGATCCTCCCCGAGCGCGTCGCCGTCGCCATCGACCGCGCCGCGCAGGAGGCCGCGCGTCTGCCCGAAACCACCTCCGAGCTGATCGACAGCGCCGGGGAAAAGGCCGGGCAGCTGATTCACGACGCCCAGATCGTCGCCGGGGAGCTGATGGAAACCCCCGAGGTGCGCATCCTCGCCATCAACACCGTCCTCATCATCCTCCTCTGCCTCGTCGGCCTGCTGTTCTACGCCCTCCACCGCGCCGGCTGGTACGCCGGCAGCGGCAGCGGTCTGGAGGCCATCGTCCTGCTGGCGCTTGGCTGTCTCTTCATCTGCTATATCGAAATCACCTACCGGCCGGCCTACCTGATCAAGTCGATCTGCAAGATCACCCTCTTTGTCTCCTGCATCGCCGTCTTCGCCGCCAGCAACCGCAAGGCCAGGGTGCTGGAGGTGTTTCGCCTCCCCGACCTGCGCGACATTCTCCTCGCCCTCACCATGGGGCTGGTTGTCTACGCCTTCATCCTCGGCAGCTTCTTCCTCTTCCGCGACCTGCTCGACCTCGGCCACATCGCCGCCTCCCTCCTGTCGGAAAGCGAGATCAGCCCGGAGAACTTCCTTCAGGTTTCGCTCTATATCAGCTTCGTCAATTCGCTGCTGGAGGAGATCTTCTTCCGCGGCTTTGCCTTCCTGGCCCTGCGCCGCCTGATCCCCGAGCCGCTGGCCGCCTGCATCAGCGCCCTCGCCTTCTCGCTCTATCACTTCACCATCATGGTCAACTGGTTCTCCCTGTGGATCTTTATCCTGCTGCTCAGCTCCCTCTTTGTCGCCGGCATCTTCTTTAATTGGGTCGACAGAGATCGAGACAATATCGTCAACTCCTGGGTCATTCATATGTTCGCCAATTTTTCCATCAACACGGTGGGCTACCTCATGTTTGGAATGCTGTAGCCCCGGAAAGGAGACGCCATGTCCGCCCCCGCCCCCAGCCGCCGCGGCAAGGGCAAGTTCCTGCTGCTGCTGATCCTGCTGCTCACGATGGCCGCCCTCACCCTCCGCCATGCGGACCGCATCGCCTGGTATGCCTCCGCCCCCGGCCGCCGCCTGCTGATTGACACCCTGCGCGGCTACGGCCCCTTCGGCATGATCCTCTTTGCCCTGATCCAGGCGACACAGGTGATCATCTTCGCCCTGCCCGGCGAGTTCATCGAGGTGGTGGGCGGCGCCATCTACGGCACGGTGGGCGGCTTCTTCGTCTGCTCCGCCGGGGTGGTGATCGGCACGGTGGTGGTCTGGAACCTCGCCCACTTCCTCGGCCGCGAGGTGGTGGAGTCGCTGCTGGCCCGTGAGAAGGTGGCGAAGGCGTCGTTTCTGCAGAACAAAGAACGCCTTGAGCGGGTGATCTTCTGGATCTTCTTCGTCCCCGGCACCCCGAAGGACATTCTCACCTACCTGGCCCCCTTCACCCACCTCACCCTCGGCCGCTTCCTCGCCCTGACGCTGGTGGCCCGCATCCCCTCGGTGATCTCCTCCACCATCGTCGGCGCCAATCTGGCGGAGGGACGGCTGTGGCTGTCGCTGCTCACCTACGGCGCGGTGGGTCTGGTGGCCTGGGTGGGGATGCGGGTGCTGAAGAAGAACGACATCGACCCCACCGCCCCCGGGGAGGCCGCCCCGCCCCCCGCCGCAAAGGAGGCCCGTCCATGAGCCGCAACCGCCGCTTCGCCCTTTTTGTCCTGGCCGCGCTGGCGCTGTTTGCCGTCTGCCACGGCTACTGGGGACGGGAGGCGGGCACCGTCCACGGCGCCGAGCTGGAACGGCTGGTGGTGGACGGTGTCACCTACCTGCGCGACGATGCCGACCGCTATCAGCAGTACTCCGCCGCCGACGCCGGCCGCTACCTCGGCCGCGCCCTCTCCGGCGACCGCCCCCGCCTCTGGGTCTACGCGGTCAAGGACGACCCCGACCGCAATGTCCTCTATGTCCGCGACG
This sequence comes from Clostridia bacterium, assembly GCA_017396965.1. Classification (GTDB taxonomy): domain Bacteria; phylum Bacillota; class Clostridia; order Oscillospirales; family Feifaniaceae; genus Galloscillospira. The sequence continues at coordinate 1,523 of JAFQKL010000386.1, read as the reverse complement.
GGTACGACGGCGCCTTTTCTGTCCGCGAGGGCTGGCGGCCTTCGGACTCCCGGCGTTGACGGACTTGTCCGGCCGCAGCGCGGGAGGGCAGGCGCCGGAACCGCCCTCATGTTGATTACAAAAGTGTGTAAAAATGCTATCATGGAAAGAAGAGAAAGCCGTCTCCCGAGGTGGTGGATTTCGTAGCAACCACACGCCCACCGGGCCAAAAGGGACGCAGGAGAGTGCTACGCCTGCCGGGAGATCCGTGTTTTCGGGGAGCTGCCTTCGGGCGGCTCCTTTCTTCCTCTCTGCCGACCCCCAAGGAGGTATTTATGAACTACAACAGCATCGGCCGCTTTCTCACCGCCGTGCTCCGCCACAACCCCGGGATTCTCGGCCTCACCCTCGACCCCCACGGCTGGGTGGAGGTGGACGCCCTGCTCGCCGCCATGCAGATCAAGCGCCCCGACTTCAACCGCGAGGCGCTGGACATCGTCGTCGCCACCGACTCCAAGCATCGCTTTGCCTACAGCGAGGACGGCCGCCGCATCCGCTGCAGCCAGGGCCATTCCCTCCGGGTGGACGTCCAGCCCACCCTCACCACCCCGCCCGACCACCTCTGGCACGGCACCGCCGCCCGCTTCCTCCCCGCCATCCTCGCCGAGGGCCTGCGCCCGATGGGCCGCATCCACGTCCACCTCTCCCCCGACCGCGCCACCGCCCACGCCGTCGGCCGCCGCCACGGCGCGCCCGCCCTGCTGCTCGTCGACAGCGCCCGCATGGCGGCGGACGGCTTCCTCTTCTACCTCTCCGCCAACGGCGTCTGGCTGACGGATGTCGTGCCGCCGGAGTATCTGACACGGGAGGAGGAGCAGGGGGCGGACGGAGAGCGGATGGGAGGCTGACGGGAGGCTGAGGGAAAGCCGACGGGAAAGAGGCTTTTTTGAAAACACAAATGTTCTGAAAGAAAAAAGTGACGGAAAATCTTGTTTTCCGTCACTTTTTATGATATTCTAAAGCCAAGTGGAAGCCCGCCGCCCGTCTTTGTACGGACGGTGACGGTAAAAAGACGGCTGCCTCAGCTCCCGCGTGAGCGGGAAGGAGGTCGATGGATCAGCTCCCGCGGGAAATTTTTCCGAAGGGAGGTTGGTACATGGAAGCTTTGTCGTTTCTCGGCGACCTGTGCAGCATCGCGGGACTTATTTTCGCGGTGTATGTGTACATCGTTTCGGTGAGAAAGGAAAAGTGAGCCGTCTGTCTGCAGCAGACGGCTCACTGCGGGTTGAGGCAGTCACCTCATCTCGTTAGGTGAGAACGTGTACTGTGGCAGCCGTCTCGGGCTTCCACGATTTTATTATAGCAAAAGCCCCGGCCTCTGTCAACAGATGGGGCCGGGGTTACGACTGTGAAGATGATTAAAAAAGATTGAGAAATATCTTGTATTTCGTCATGCCCTGTGATATTCTAAGGACAAGTGGAAGCCCGCCGCCCGTCTTCGTACGGACGGTGACGGTAAAAAGACGGCTGCCTCAACTCCCGCG
>JAFQKL010000385.1 GCA_017396965.1 Clostridia bacterium | reverse complement strand
GTGCCGGGAGTATGAGGCGGTGGTGCACGGCGGTTTCAAAGAGGATTCAGGCACGGTGAACGCCCCCATCGGGCGCCACCCGGTGGACCGCAAAAAGATGGCCGTTCTGCGGGACGGCGGGCGGGAGGCTGTCACCCACTGGGAAGTGATCACCCGCTTCGGGCCGTACACCCACGTCCGGTGCCGGCTGGAGACCGGGCGCACCCACCAGATCCGCGTCCACCTCTCCCACACCGGGCATCCGCTGGTGGGTGACGAGATCTACGGCGGCAAACCTTTCCCCGGGCTGACCGGACAGTGTCTCCACGCCCGCAGACTCACCTTCGTCCACCCCACCACCGGGGAGGAAGTGACGGTGGAATCCGACCTGCCCGACTGGTTTCAGGCGGCTCTTGTCAAACTGGAGCGCCAATATCCAACAAGATAAAACAAGCCCCGACGCCGCAGGCGTCGGGGCTTGTTGTTTGTCTCTTACTTGATCTCGTAGTCCTTGCCGAACTGGAGATTGTCAAAGCGGGCGGAGTTGGGGAGATCCTCAAACACGCGGGTATCGTCCGCGTCGGTCTCCTCGACCGGCTCGGCGGCCTCAGCCTCTTCCGGCTCCTCCTCGGCGGGGGCGAAGGGGATGACGGTGGTGGGCTCGTCATTGACCTCGGGCTCATCCACGGCGGTGATCTGGCTCATGGCGTCCTCAATGTCGGACATGGTGTCGCCCAGCTTGAACTCGGCGTCACGCACCTTGGGTGCCAGCTTGCTCAGACCGGCGAGGAAATCGCGCTGACCCTCGTACAGCTTGACCAGCTCGGCCACGTAGTCGGCGGTAGCCTGCTGTGCGGCCTGGAGGCGGTACTCCTCGGCGGCGATCTCGGCCTGTAGCTCGTTGATGCGCTGGCGGGCGGCCTCCTCGGCGTCGGCCACCAGAGAGGCCTTCTTGCTCTCGGCGTCGGCCACCATGCTGTCCGCCATCTTCTGGGCGGCGAGCAGGGTCTTGCGCATGGCGTCATCGGTGGCGCGGTACTCCTCAATGGTGTCGGAGAGCACCTTGAGCTTGTTCTTCAGAATGGCGTTGTCGTTGTAAAGAGCGGTGTAGTCCTCGGTCAGCAGATCGAGAAAATCATCCACCATGCTCATGTTATAGCCGCCCAGCGTGGCTCGGGGGAAAGCATGGCTGGCAACTTCCTGCGGCGTCATCATCGTTGAATCATTCCTTTCGCGCGGTCAACGGATTAAAAATAGAGTCCGTTGTTCTCCAGCTCGTCGATCAGGTCGCCCAGGATCTCCACGTTGTAGGGCGTGATGATGTAAGTGGACAGAGCAACCTTCTTGATGGTGCCCTCATTGGCGTAGGCCACGCCGGAGAGGAAGTCGATCAGGCGGCGGGCGATGTTCTTGTCGGTCTGCTCCAGATTGAGGACCACGGTGCGCTTGTCGCGCAGATGATCGGCGATCTCGGAGGCGTTCTCAAAACGCTCCGGCTTGACCAGAACGACCTGAAGCTGAGTAGTGGTGTGAATGTTGACAACCTTATTGCGGCGCTCCAGCTCGTTGGCGCGGGGACCGGCGTTGCGAGGCATATCGAACTCCTCCTCGAAATCGTCTTCCATCTCGTCCTCATAAGGACGGGCCAGGCGC
>JAFQKL010000384.1 GCA_017396965.1 Clostridia bacterium | reverse complement strand
GCGTGGTGATGCTCACCTCGCTCTCCTATCAGGAAGTCAAGGAAAATGCCACGCAGGCCGGCGCGGTGGGATATATTCAAAAGCCCTTCAAGGTGGAGCAGGTGATCCGCGTTTTCGATCAGCGCAAGGGCGCGGCGGGTGTAGCGGAGCTCCTCTTCCAGCGGCATATAGGGGTCGCTCATCGAGCCGGTGCCGATCATGCAGGGGCGGCGTTTGCGGCGCAGCGCCTCCTCGAGCAGAGTGAGGGCGTTCTCCTTGACCTCGATGTCCTCAAAGTCGTGATTCATCTGATAGCAGGTGCTGCGGGAGTCACAGTAGATGCAGCCGTGCTGACAGCCGCGGTACAGATTCATGCCGTTTTTGGCCGAGAGAATCCCCTTCGCCGTCACAAAATGCATCCCGCTCCCCTCCCCTTTTGTGTATGCGGCTTAAGACAGCGCCTGATCGAAGACGCGGATCACCTGCTCCGCCTTGAAGGGCTTTTGAATATAACCCACCGCGCCGGCCTGCGTGGCGTTTTCCTTGACTTCCTGATAGGAGAGCGAGGTGAGCATCACCACGCGGGCCTCCGGATAGGCCGCCACCAGTTTCTTTGTCATCTCAATGCCGCTGGCGCCCTCCATGACGATATCCATCACGACAAGATCGGGGCGGTGCTGTTGATACAGCTCCAGCAGTCCCTCCCCGTTTTTACAAAACAGCTCGACACGGTAGGTCTCATGGCCGGCCAGCGCACGGCGCAGCAGCTCAAAGGTCAGGCGGGAATCCTCCACGACCAGAATCTTCTTCATCTGTTTCATCACCTTTTTTGCACAGGTGTGCTGTATTTTGGCAAAAATATGCCATTCATATAGATCGACCGGTTCGCCCCGGGAATTAAGCGCATGGCTGGATTTTATATCCACACAAAACCAAAGATGTGCCGCAACCATTGTCGCGGCACATCCGGCGCATTATCTCTGGGGAACAATCTCGATCCAGTAGCCGTCGGGATCGGAGATGAAGTAGATGCCCATCCCTTCGTTGACATAGCAGATGCAGCCCATCTCCTCGTGCAGCTTGCGGGCGGCCTCCATGTCGGGGGCGGTCATGGCGAGGTGATACTCCAGATCGCCGAGGTTGTAAGGCTCTTTGCGGTCGCGCAGCCAAGTCAGCTCGAGGCGGAAGTCGGTCTGGCCGTCGCCCAGGAAGACCAGCTTGAAGGAGCCGTCAGCGGCGACGGTTTCGCGGACCGGCTTTAAGCCAAGTGCCTTGTCGTAAAAGGCGAGGCTCTTTTCGAGATCGAGGACGTTGAAGTTGAAGTGGTTGAATACCATGGGTGTCTTCATCCTTTCTATTATAATAATATTCCGTTAGGTCTCCCGGGTCGGTTGCAAACATCCGCGTCAGCGACGCAGGCCGAGGAAGAACATCCAGCGTTGCCAGAACCAGAGTGCGCCATCGCGGCGGAAGGGGTCGAAGCCGGTCGGCTCGCCGCCGGACAGTTCGGCTTCCATCTGCGCGGCGATTGTCCCGCCGGTCGCTGCGTCCGTATCGGTCAGGCGGAGCCAGTCGTGCAGGGGGACGGGGATGCCGGTGGTTTCCATCCGAACCACCTCGAGGCCGTGCTGCCGGTAGAGTGCCAGGATTTCACGGCGGCTGCGGTTTTGGACGTGGGAGGGGTCACGGCGGCGCTCGATCCCGTCCTGCGTCTGCCGCAAGGCAGGCTCGGCGGCCTCCATGTCGATCACCACCAGGCGGCCGCCGGGACGCAGCACCCGCACCATTTCGGCAAAGGGCCTGCTGATTTCAGGAAAATGGTGCAGGGCCAGGCGGGAGATCACAATGTCGAAGCTCTCATCCTCAAAGGGCAGGGCTTCGGCCAGACCCTCGACGGTCCGCAGATTGGCAATCCCCCGCCGCGCCGCCTCCCCGCGGGCACGTTCCAGCATGGCGGGGGTGGCGTCGAGACAGACGGCTTCGCGGATGCGGGGCGCCAAAGATCTGGCAAAGATTCCGGTGCCGGAAGCCACCTCCAGCGCGCGGTCATCCGGGGACAGGGGGAGGGCTTCCACCGTCTGCCGCAGATGGCGCTCCTTGTCGACAGCGGCGGAAAACGCGTCGTACCCGCCGGCCTGGTGGGAAAACGAGCTGCGGATGGCATCGAGATGCTCCATCGGCAACACCTCCTTTTGTCCATCCTATCATATTCACACTCAAAATGCAACCGTCACAAAAGGAGCAGAGCTTCATCAAAAACTTCCGCGAAATTTGAACAAAATTTGACGGATAGGCTTGCAAAACCGGTCGAAACAGGTTATAATAGGCACAGCCAAAATACGCCGGCTGCTCAGGACGACGGTGTGGTTTTGGCCTCACAATGTCCCGCCCTCTCCGCCGAAATCTCTCAGGCGGCAAGGAGCGGGAACACAAAACTGGAGGACAAGAGACATGAAAAAAATCGTATCCCTTCTCCTGGCGCTGATCATGGTCTTCTCTCTGGCCGCCTGCTCCAGCAGCGGCGAGGGCGAGAGCGAGGGCCCCGCTTACAAGATCGGCATCATCACCGGCACCGTTACCCAGGGTGATGAGGAGTACCAGGCCGCTCAGAAGCTCAAGGAGCAGTATGGCGACATGGTGGTCACCGCCACCTATCCCGACAACTTCTCCACCGAGACCGAGCAGACCATCGCCACCGTGACCAACATGGCTTCCGACCCCGATGTCAAGGCCATCGTTTTCGTCCAGGCGGTTCCCGGCGCCACTGCCGCCATCAACAAGGTCAAGGAGACCCGTGAGGACATCCTCTTCGTCACCGGTGTTGCCGCTGAGGATCCCGCTGTCATCGCCGCCGCTGCCGACATTGTCATGCTGGTCGACGAGATCGCGATGGGCACTGCCGTCATCGATCAGGCCGCCAAGCAGGGCGCCAAGACCTTTGTCCACATCTCCTTCGAGCGTCACCTCGGCTATGCCACCATCTCCGCGCGTCAGGCTCTGTTCAAGGAGCGCTGCAAGGAGCTGGGCATCGAGTACGTTGAGGCCACCGCTCCCGATCCCACCGGCGACGCCGGCGTGCCCGGTGCCCAGGCCTGGATCACCGAGAACATCAAGGTTCTGGTTGACCAGTACGGCAAGGACACTGCTTTCTTCTGCACCAACTGCTCGATGCAGGTTCCGCTGATCCAGCAGTGCGCCGAGCTGGGTGCCATCTATCCCCAGCAGTGCTGCCCCTCCCCCTACCATGCCTACCCCTCTGCCTTCAACATCTCCACCGCGGGCCACGAGGGCGACGTGCCTTACATGCTCGAGCAGATCAAGCTGAAGGTTGCGGAGTATGGCAACAGCGGCCGTATGTCCACCTGGGAAGTCCCGGTCAACATGGTCATGATCCAGGCCGGCTTCAACTATGCCCAGAAGTGGATTGAGGGCACCATCACCGAGCGCTGCGACGAGGCCGCCCTGCTGGCCGAGATCCAGGCGATCGCCGGCGATGCCGCTCAGATCACCAAGTACTCCGATGCCACCACCGGCACGCTGGACAACTTCTTCATGATCCTCTGCCCCTTCTATGATTTCTAAGAATCGGGCAGCTTTGATCGGCTGAAACCTGAAAAAATCAATGCGCCCATCGACCTGATTCGGTGGGCGCATTGATGCGTTCTCTTTGCCGGCACTGCCGGCGATAAATCCTGAACGATTTTCGTATGACGGCTGTTGATGCGAAAATCGTTCAGCATTTATCAAAACGGGGGCGCTGTTTCTGCTCAAAACGGCAGAGGGCAGGGGTGCGAATGCGAAGTCGGCAGGATTTCCCCGGGAAATGCCGCTCGCTTGCCTGCGCTTCCCTGTGTTCTCCGTGAGAGAGGGCAGCTCCTCATAACTCTCAAAGGAGTTTTATATGGAAAACTATGTTCTTCAAATGGAGAATATCCGCAAGGAGTTCTCCGGAAACCAGG
>JAFQKL010000383.1 GCA_017396965.1 Clostridia bacterium | reverse complement strand
CCCCGCCCCGGCGCTCTGGTCCGGCTGCTCGGCCCAGCGGAAGAGCAGGCAGGCGCAGATGTCGCCCTCGTCGGAGGGGTAGAGGGTGGCGGAAATCTCGGTGCGGACGTAGATCTCCCCTTCCAGATTACGGTAGGTCGTGCCGATGACATTCTCGCCCTTGGCGTACTTCTCGAGCAGGGCCTCGCGAGAGAAGGTGGTGCTGACCCGCTCCCAGTCGTCGGGATGGACGAGCGGCTCCCAGTTGCTCCAGAAGCGTTCAATGCTGTCGGAACCAATGACATCGGTGACGTTGCTGCCCACGCTGAGGATGTGGAAGCGGTCGTGGGTGAGGCGGAAGAGGACAACACCGGGATAATGGGTAAAAACGGCGCGCAGCAGGATGCGCAGGGTGCGGTCGGACGCATATTCCTGCAGGACGGGGGGCGCCTGGCGGACGATGGACGGCAGCGATTCCTCCTCCATGGAAGGGGCATAAAACGCAAAGTGCCCGCGTCCGCTGCGCTTGACGTGATAGAGTGCAAGGTCCGCACGCTGATAGAGCAGCGGATAGTCGGTCACGCCCGGCTCCTCAAAGGCCACGCCAATGCTGCAGCGGATGGCGCGCTCCTCGTGCTTGCCCACCTTCAGCATCGAGAGCTTGGTCATCAGCGCCCTGAGGGACTGCTCCAGTGGCGCACGGCCGGCGACGACACCGGGGAGAAAGACGAGAAACTCATCCCCGCCGGCGCGGACGAGGATGTCGTCCTCGCGAAAATGGCTTTTGAGGGTTGAGGCGATGCCGGTGATGGCGCGGTCGCCCTCGGTGTGGCCGAGGGTGTCGTTGATGCCCTTGAGGTCATCGAGGTCGATGGCGAGCAGCGCACCGCCCTGCGTGCCGTCGGAATGGAGCAGGCTTTGGATGCGCGCTTCGCCGACATCGCGGCGGAGCAGGTCGGTCATGGCATCGTAATCGGCGCGCTTTTGGATCGAGAGCGTTGCCTCATGCTCTGCCGTGATGTCCTGCAGGCGGAGGTAGCTCTTGAGGTTGCCGGTGTAAGGGTCTGAGACGAGGGTGATGTCAATCTTTAACCAGCGCTTGCTCCCGTCGGCAAAGCGGGTCTGCCAGACGTCCTCGATGTAGCGTTCGCCCAGGCCGTGGCGCAGCTGCAGGTTTTCGGCGGAGAAGTGGCGTGCGGCTTCCTCTTCCTTGACAAACGTGATTCCGAGGTCGTGGAAAACCTGCATGAAGCCGGGGGCGTTTCTTAGGGCGCTGCACTGCTCCGCAGCAGGCAGGCGACCGCTCAGCCGCTCAACGCGGGCTTCGGTGAGGTCACATTCGACATAGAGGAGGTTGGAGGCGGGGTCGAAACCCCTGGACTGGGAGTATCGCTGATAGGCCAGCTCATGCTCATGGCGCACCGAGACATCGACGAAGGAGAGCAGGCAGGCGGTGGGCTTGTCCCCCGTGCTGAGGGCAGAGTACTTGAACTCCAGCCAGCGGCTGCCGCCGTCCGGCATGGCGATGTGGATGTGGGCAGCGCCGGAACCTGCGCCGCTGTGGATGCAGTCGAGCATCGCCGCTGCTGCCTCGCGGCTTTCGGGGAAGACCACCTCGGGGTCCGCAAGGCGGCTTAAGGCGTATTTCTTCAAACAGATGTGGCCCAGTTCGCAGCCGGCACAGTCCTGCTCGCTCCAGGGGCGGGCGGTGCGGGTCTGGAGGTCGTAGAAACAGAGGGTGCGGTCGGAGTGCTGGGCGGCGATGCGGAAGACCTGCTCATTTTCGGCAAGCGTGTCCTCCATCTCCCGCTCCACCTGCTGACTGTACTGGCGGTTGGTGCCAATCGCGATGACGGTGGAGACAGCAAACACACTGAGCAGCAGCAGCGAGATCAGCCGGGCGAGGCCGGTGAGGCTCTTCTGCCAGCCGGCCTCCAGCTGGGTGACGGTGGCCATCACGTTGTCCAGCGGGTCGCCGGTGGCGACGATCCAGTGGTATGGCTCGTACAGCTTGGCATAGGAGGCTTTTTCGGCCATTTCTCCGTCGCTCTTGTTGGCAAAATAATAGGTGTGGAAGATCTCGCCCCGCTCGCGGATGCCTTCCAGCTCGACGAGATAGGGGAGGCCGCCGGCGGCATCGGTTTCGTCGCTGTTGAGCAGCATTCCCTCGGTTTCGGTCACGTTGGGGTGGATGAGGCGGACGGCATAGCCCTCTCCGCCTTCGTAGCTGCGGATCTCGTTGACCCAGACATAACCGTCTGCCCCGTACTCCAGGGAGTGGATGAGATCATAAATATAAGTACGGCAGGCGGCGTCGAGATGGTCCTGGGTGGCGTAGACCGTCAGCTCTTGGTCGCCGGAGGCGGCTGTGTCACAAAAGGGGGAGGCGGCGGCTTCCCGCTGCAGGGCGCGCAGCTCTGCGGGGTCAGTGACGGTGCGGCGGCTGCCGCTGTGCCAGTGCAGCGCGACGTCCTCCCCGCGGTCGAGCAGCAGCACCGACATCGCGCTGCCATAGCGCGCGCCGGTGAGGACGGGGAGCCAGCTTTCCAGATGGGTGGTGAGGTCCTCGGCAGGGACGTGGATCATCGAATGGGAGAGAAAGCTGCCGATGGCTTTGGCCTCGGACAGTGAGGTGTTTCTCTCCTGCTCGATCGCCGTGATCACATGGTGTACCCGCTCACGCTGACGCGATTCGGACAGGATGAGCGCCTGCTGCCGCATGATCTCATTCACCTCGCGAAAAGAGCTGCCAAACAGACTGCGGGTGGAAAAGAGCGCCACCAGACAGAGGATGAGCTGGGCGGCGACAAGGATGGGGAGGAAGATGCGGTCAAAACGTTTTCTCACAGCTGCATCCCTCCCTGCGGGAAAGGTCTTCCCCGCTGCAGGGGGGAGACGGCGTGGTCAGGGGCTTGGGCTCCATGTGATCCATGTGAGAAGAAATGATCGTCACTGCGCGGAGTGGCTGCTTGCATAAGGACTCTCCTTTATCGAGGCGGGAAGAAGGGATCCCGGCTGATCGGTTCTTGGCTCATTCTATCATACAACAAACAAAGAAGTATGGCAAGTCCCCCGAAAAAACCGTTTTTCCGCATGGTTTTGGGTATTGTTGCAGCGCCGTGATTGTGATATACTTTTAAGATGGAAAAGTATTCGGACGTTCGGGATTGTCCTGCCTGGAGAGGCTTTACAACCCGGATATTTTGTGGTAAAATAAAAGCGGAAGATATCTGATTTACACCAATTCTTGATCCGACAGGGTTCCCTGCCCGGATCGGAATGGGAAAGAGGGGGGAAACCGATGCAAAGCGGAACAGTTCCGGTGGTGCTTGAGCTTTTGGACATCTGCAAAAGCTTCGGCGACAACCGGGTTCTCAACGACTTTTGCCTCACCGTTCACGAAGGGGAATTTGTCACCCTGCTCGGCTCCTCCGGCTGCGGCAAGACGACGCTGATGCGCATCGTCGCCGGGCTGGAACCGCCCACCTCCGGGCGTGTGCTGCTGGAGGGGGCCGATATGGAGGGCGTGGGGCCGGAGAAGCGCAATATCAACATGGTGTTTCAAAACTATGCCCTTTTCCCTCACATGAACGTGTTTCAGAACATCGCCTACGGGCCGAAGCTCAAGAAGCTCGGCAAGGCGGAGATCGCGGCGCGGGTGGATGAGATGCTGCGTCTTGTGCAGATGCAGGGCTTTGAAAAGCGGATGCCCTCCGAGATGTCGGGCGGGCAGCGTCAGCGCATCGCCATCGCCAGAGCCCTGATCAACAATCCCAGAGTGCTGCTGCTGGATGAGCCGCTCGGGGCGCTGGACCTGCAGCTCCGCCGGCAGATGCAGCATGAGCTGAAGAATCTGCAAAAGGAGCTGGGCATCACCTTCCTTTACATCACCCACGACCAGGAGGAGGCGCTCAATATGTCCGACCGCATCGTCGTCATGAAGGACGGGCGGATCGAGCAGGAGGGCTCTCCGGCTGAGATCTACGACCACCCCCGCACCAGCTTTGTCGCCCGCTTTGTCGGCTCGGCCAATGTGCTGCAGGGGACGGTGAAGGAGATCTCTGAAGAGGCGTTGCTGCTGGAGACGCCGTTTGGCTGCTTCCCCTGCAGTCGCGACGGGATGGCAGCGGCGGTGGGCGAGTCGGTGACGGCGGCGGTGCGCGGTGAAAACATCGCCATCCTCGCGGAGGCGACGGCGCCCTGTCACCTCACCGGTGTCGTAAAGGAGAAGACCTTTGCCGGCGGGATGCTGCGCATTGTTGTGAAGCTCGGCGAGGAGACGGAGATGGTCATCAGCCGCCAGGGCATCAACATTGAATACGCCATCGGTGAACAGGTGGCGCTGGAGTGGCCTGCCTGCCACTGCGTGCCGGTGGACAGGGGGGATGGCCGATGAGCAAACCCTCTGTCGGGACGAAAAAGCGGGACTTCTGGTGGATGTGCGTGGTGCCGCTTTATCTCTTCACGCTGGCCTTTATTCTGGGGCCGATGATCTATATGGTGGCGGTGAGCTTTGCCACCAACAACCCCTCTGGCTACGGGTTCCAGTGGATCTTCACGCTGGAAAACTATCTGCGGATTCAGGATCCCACCTACTTGCAGTGCTTTCGCCAGTCCTTTGAGCTGGCCTTCTCCACCACGGCGCTGACCATTTTGATCGGCTATCCTTACGGCTACTACATGGGGCGGCTTTCGCCCAAGGGCAAGAAGCTGATGATGTTTCTCGTCATGGTGCCGTTTTGGACCTCATCGCTGATCCGGCTCTACGGCTGGCTGATTCTGCTGCAGGCCAAGGGCGTGCTCAACGGGCTGCTGCAGGCGCTGGGGCTGATTGAGGATCCGATCAAGATGCTGTACACCTACCCCGCCGTGCTGGTGGGCATGGTTTACGCCCTGATGCCGTTTATGATTCTCGCCGTCTATTCCAGCGTGGAGAAGATGGACTGGTCGCTGGTGGAGGCGGCCAGGGATCTGGGTGCCTCGCCCGTGAAGGCCTTCTGGACGGTCACCTTTCCGCTGACGCTGCCGGGCCTGCTTTCGGGCGTGATCCTCACTTTTGTGCCCTCGATGGGCCTCTTCTTCATCGCCGACCTGCTGGGCGGCAACAAGATCGTGCTGGTGGGCAGTCTGATTCAGGATCAGCTCACCCGCGGCAGCAACTGGCCCTTCGCTGCGGCCCTCGCCGTGCTGCTGATGGCGATGATGACGCTGATGATCGTGGTCTACCGCAAGGTGACCCACGTCAGCGAGCTGGAGGGGAGGCTGTGAGATGAAGACGAAAAAGCTGAAATTCTCCACCGTCTACCTCTGGATCGTCACCCTCATCACCTATCTGCCCATTTTGCTGGTGGTCATCTTCTCCTTTAACGACTCCAAGCTGACGGTGTCCTGGAAGGGCTTTACCTGGCGCTGGTATCAGGAGCTGTTTCGCGATGCGGCGCTGATGGAGGCGCTGGGAAACAGTCTGCTGCTGGGGGGCCTCAGCTGCCTCTTTGCCGCGGTGATCGGCACGCTGGGGGCCATCGGCATGGCGCGGGTGCATTTTAAGAGCAAGGGGATGATGGAGTATCTCTCCACCCTGCCCATCATGGTGCCGGAGATCATTCTGGCGATGGTGTTCATGGCCTTCTTCTCCCTCATCGGCCTGCCCTTCGGCATGGTGACGCTGGTGATCGCGCATACGGCGTTTTGCATCCCCTATGTGTTCATGATGGTCAAAGCGCGCCTCGTCGGCATTGACAAGTCGCTGGAGGAGGCGGCCAGAGATCTGGGGGCGACCCCCAACCGCGCCTTTCTCGACATCACCCTGCCGCTGATTATGCCGGCGGTGGTGTCGGGCTGTATCCTCGCCTTTGCCATGTCGTTTGACGATGTGGTCATCAGCCTGTTTGTCACCGGCTCCACGCTTTCCACCCTGCCGATTAAGGTGTATACTCAGCTGAAGACGGGCGTCACCCCCAAGATCAACGCGCTGTGTACCATTATTTTAATGGTGATCATTGTCGTGATGTTTGTCTGGTCGTTTTTGCGTAAGGAGATGGATCAAAGTAAGAACAAACCCAAAAAATAAATTCAGGAGGTACTTCACAATGAAAAGAAAGGCTTTCAAGTTCGGCAGTCTGCTGCTGGCGCTGGTGCTGCTGGTGGCGGGGCTGTCCGCCTGCTCGGGCGGCGAAACCGAGGAGCAGATGGTTCTCTACACCTGGGAGGGAATGTTCCCCCAGGAAGTGCTGGACGGGTTCACCGAGGAGACCGGCATCAAGATCATCTACTCCAACTTTGATCTCAACGAGACCATGCTGGAGAAGCTCTCCGCCGCCAAGGGCGGGGACTACGATCTGGTCATCGCCGATGACTACATCATCGAGCAGGCCGTTGCCCAGGGGCTGGTCGGCGAGCTGGACAAGAGCATCCTCACCAACTTCCAGAACATCAACCCCCTCTATCAGGGCCAGTTCTTCGATCCCGAGAACAAGTACACCGTGCCCTTCGGCGCCGGTATTCCCCTGATTGTCTACGATCCCGAGGCGGTGGATTTTGAGATCACCGGCTACAGCGATCTGTGGGATCCGCGCCTGGAGGACAGCGTGGCCATGATCGGCAACTACCGCGTGGTCAACGGCATCACCCTGCTTTCGATGGGCGAGTCGATGAACACCGAGGATACCGCCGTGCTGGAAGCGGCCGGTGAGAAGCTGCTGGGTCTTGCCCCCAACATCCGCATGATCCAGGATGACAACACCCAGAACGCCCTGCTCAACGGCGAGGCCTCCGTGGCCTTCCTCTACACCTCGCAGGTCACCACCGCGCTGGCGGAGAATCCCGATCTGAAGGTGGTCTACCCCGAGGAGGGGCTGGGCTTTGGCATCATGGGCGCCTTTGTGCCCTCGGCAGCCCCCAACGCGGCGGCGGCCAACAAGTTCCTCAACTACATCCTCGAGCCGGAAAATGCCGCGCAGTGCTTCAACTGGCTCGGTTACTACTGCACCATCGGTGCTGCCGATGAGCTGGTCAATCCCGCTCTCGTGGTGCCGGATTCGGTGACCAGCGGTGAGATCGTCCAGAATATCTCGGCGGATGCCGAGGCCGTTCACAACAAGAACTGGATCGACTTTAAGGCGGCCTGCGGGGCGTAAGACTTCGGTTGCCTCTTGTGGATTGTCTTCAGAAAAGAATGGATCAGGCGCGCCGTCTCTTTCGGGGGACGGCGCGTCTTTTTGTTTCCGGGTCTCCCCTGCCCTGTCCTTTGGAGGCGAGGTTGTTTTTTGGCGGTGGATGATGTATCATAACAGTAACACCCAAAAGGAGTGACTTTGATGAAAAAAGCAACTGTACTCACCCTTCTGCTGATCCTGTTGCTGGCCTGTTCCGTCCCCGCTTCGGCGGCGGAGAGCGGCACGGTGGGCGATGGGATCCACTGGACGCTGGACGGCGACACCCTCACCGTCACCGGCAGCGGGCCGATCCCCGATCGGGCGAAGCTGCCGGACACGGCCCGGGTTGTCATCCTTGAAGACGGGATCACCGAGGTCGGCAGCTATGCCTTTTACTGGTGCAGATCGCTGGAAAGCGTCACCCTGCCGGACAGTGTGACCCGGATCGGCGAAGGGGCCTTTGTCGACTGCAGCAGGCTCGCCTCGGTGCGGATGCCCGCCCGGCTGAGCGTGTTGGAGAAGTGTGCCTTTAACGGCTGCTCCTCGCTGACCGAGATCATCATCCCGGACGGGGTGCGGGAGATTGCATATGAAACCTTTGTTGCCTGCCGGGCGCTGCAGAGCGTCTCCCTGCCGGCGGGCTTGACGGCCATCGGCGAACGCGCCTTCGACGGCTGTGAGCAGCTCCCCTCCCTCATCCTGCCGGAGGGGCTTACACAGATTGATGACAGGGCTTTTTACGAGTGCAGCAGCCTCAAAGAGATCGTCTTCCCAGCCTCGCTGCTGCGCATCGGCAAGGACGCATTTGCGCGCTGTGACAGTCTCGGCCCGGTCTGCTTCCTTGGCAACGCCCCCGCACAGTCGCTCAGTGCCTTTGACCCGCGCTTCGCCACCCTCTGCACCCTCCCCGGCACCAAGGGGTGGGACGCACCGGAGCTGGCGCGGTTTGACCGGCTGGAGTGGGACGGCGGGAGCGTCCCGGAGGAGGCCATGATCCGCTCGACCGATGACAAGGTTCTGCGTCACAATGAAGCCTTTTTCAAAACCCGCGCCGAACATCCGATGCTGCCGCAGCTGAAGCTGTCGCAGGCGATTATCGACATCTCCAACGAGATCGTCGCCGGTGCCGCGAGCGACACGGAGAAGCTCGAGCGGATCTTCCGCTGGGTGGCAGGAAATATTCAGTATGATTCCGACTCCGCTCTCGCGACTTACGGCCCCGGTGACCGTGCGGCGCAGGATCCTGACACGGTCCTGCTGCAGCGCCGCGCCGTCTGCGAGGGCTATGCCAATCTCGCACAGGCGCTGCTGACGGCGCAGGGGATCCCCTGCTACTATGTCGCCGGCGGATCGGGCGGAAACTGGGAGGATCAGTTCGGCTGGACTCCGCTCTTTTCCTCGATCACCGACAGCTCCGACATCACCAACCACGCCTGGAACGAGGCCTATGTGGACGGCCGCTGGGTGGTCTTTGATGCCACCTGGAACGTGTACGACTACACGCCGGCCGCCTTTTCCACCGGCCATATTATCATCAGCTATGGCGAAGACCGCTATCATCCCTCCTGCGTCCGTATTCCCGCCGAAGGCGGCAGTCTGATCTTTGAAAAGGCGGTCGGCAAGATCATCGGCTTTGAAGGCGCCCCCACCTCGGTGAACCTCCCTGCCCTGATCGAGGGCGTCCCGGTGGTGTGGTTTGAAAACGGAGCCCTGGAAGGCTGCACCACTCTTAAGGAGATCTTCTATGGCGGCACTCAGGAGCAGTGGGACGAGGTCTACATCGACGTCGGCAACGACGTGATGGACGATGTTGTCGTCCATGTCAATGCCGCTGTCGAGCTCCCGGAGCCGGAGCCGATGCCCGAACCGACGCCGGAGCCGACCCCCGAGCCGCTGCCGGAGCAGCCGGAGCAGCCGGCCGGGGAGGTCTTTGCAGTGCGCTCCAACATCCGCTTTACGGCGGATGGTCGTGTTGTCGCCATTGACACCTACAACATCGGCGGCTACGGCTATTACAAGCTGCGCGACATCGCGGCACTGTGCGACGGCACCGCCAAAGAGTTCTCGGTCGGCTGGGACGGAGAGGCTTCGGTGACCACGCTGATCTCCGGCGGAGACTATACCGTTGGCGCCGATGATCTCACCCCCGGCGTCGGCGGCGACAAGACGGCGCTGCTCAGCACCGCCGCCGTGATGGTCAACGGCGAGCCGGTTTCGCTGACTGCCTATAACATCGACGGTTACAACTACTACAAACTGCGCGAGCTGTGCGCGGCACTGGAGATCGGTGTTGTTTGGGATGCAGAAACCAGCACCAGCGGGATCGACACCACCGGCGCGGCCGCGGATTGAGTCCGATGTTCTGTTTCGTTTTTTCGGATCACACAAAAAGGCGCGTCCTCTCCCCTTTGGGGAGGGACGCGCCTTTCTCGTTGGAACCCAAAAACTCACCGCTACTGCCGGCGGGATGAATTTCAAAACAAAACACCGGCTCGGTATCTTGTACCAAGCCGGTGTTTGTGGTGGTCTGGGTGAGAGGACTTGAACCTCCGGCCTCTTGAACCCCATTCAAGCACGCTACCAAACTGCGCCACACCCAGATTTCTTAGACCTCTGTTATAATAACACACCGCTCTCCAAAATGCAAGTGTTTTTTTGAAAAAAGTCAAAAAAATTTTCGAGCTGTCGCGAATTCGGATACAAGCGGTATCACCTTCCAAATGCTGTGTTAAAAACTTGCAGAAATGCGAATCTTGTGATAGAATGGGAATAAGAAAGAAAGGAGGATGTCTTATGGAATATCGTACCTTTGCCCCGACCGGTCAAAAGATCTCTTTGCTGGGCTTCGGCTGTATGCGTCTGCCCCGCCTCGATCCCGACAAGCCGGAGATTGATGTTGAACTGGCGCAGCGGATGGTGGACTATGCCTATGAGCACGGCGTCAACTATTTCGACACCGCTTATCCCTATCACGAGGGCCTCAGCGAGAGCTTTATCGGCGCGGCGCTGGCCAAATACCCCCGAGAGAGTTACAACCTTGTCACCAAGCTGCCCACCTGGCTGGTGGAGAGCAAGGAGGATGTCGGCCGCTATCTCGACGAGCAGCTCGAGAAGTGCGGCGTGGATTATTTTGACTTCTATCTCGTTCACTCCCTCAACGCGGAGCGGGTGAAGAAGATCGAGCAGATCGGAGTGTTTGACGCCCTGGTGGAGCAGAAAAAGCTCGGCAAGATCCGCCATATCGGCTTCTCCTTCCACGACACGCCCGACGTGCTCGAGCCGCTGCTGGCCGCTCACGACTGGGAGTTTGCCCAGATCCAGTTCAACTACCTCGACTGGGAGCTGCAGGACGCCAAGCGTCAGTATGAGCTGATCGAGGCCAAGAGGATTCCCTGCGTGGTCATGGAGCCGGTGCGCGGCGGAATGCTGCACACGCTGACGCCGGAGGCGGTGGACTGCTTCAAGGCCGCCGACCCTGAGGCCAGCGTCGCCAGCTGGGCCATTCGCTATGCCGCCTCCTTCCCCAATATGCTCACCGTGCTGAGCGGCATGACCGCGATGGAGCACGTCACCGACAATATCGCCACGATGGAGCCGTTCCGCCCCTTGAGTGACGAGGATCGCAAGGTGGTTGACGAGGCGCTGACCGCCTATCAGAAGGCCGTCACCATCCCCTGCACCGGCTGCCGTTACTGCATGGACTGCCCCGCCGGGGTGGACATTCCCAAGGTGTTCGCCGCCTACAACCGCTATGCGACCGGCCGCTCGAAGTCGGTGCTGCGCGAGGCGTATGAGGCCATCCCCGAGAGTGAGCGGGCGCACAACTGCATCGCCTGCGGGGCGTGTATGAGCCAGTGTCCGCAGGGAATTCAGATTCCCGATGAGATGAAAAAGATCGCCGAGCTGGCAGCGAAGTAAGACTGTCTTCCTGTTTTGGCGGACCGGCATGGATCAAAACACCCCTGCTCTCAGGGTGAGAGCAGGGGTGTTTGCTGTATCTGACCGTATGGATCTATGGAAAACGCCTGCCGCTTGGGGCAGATGATTTCACAATTATTTCACGATGGTGTCAATCCAGGCGATGGCATCGGCCTCTTTCTTGAAGTGGCCCTCCTGGATGCCGGTGTTGGACTTCTGCTGATGCTGCTTGGCCTGGGCCGCGGTGACGAAGGAGCCGAAATCGACGAAGGCCATGGCCTTGCAGCCGGCCTCGGTGAGCTTCTTGTGCAGATCAACCAGCTCCGCGCTGACATCGGGGGTGACGGGGGACATCTTGGAGATGTCGCAGACATAGCCCCAGCCGGAGCTCTTCCAGGGGGCAGCCGTAGAAACCAGCGTCTGGGTCAGCCAGCGGACTTCCTCGGCGTTGGTGGCGCCGACTGCGCCGGACTTGATAATCTTCTTTCCCGGGTAAGTTTCCACCGTCTGCGCTCCATGTGTCTTTTTCATGAGATCATCCTCCTGATTTTTGTTGAGAATCTTTGGGCATAGGGAAACACCGTCGGGGCCGGGTGCGCGTTGGCGTGTGGCGCGCCCAGTCTCTTGTTTCTTCCATTATAATCCGTTTCAAAGTCAACTTCAAGCGTCAATTGTCACGAAAAACTGCAACTTTCGGCGTTGTGCCTTGTGCGTTACAGATAGTTTTCCGATTTTGGCACAAAAAAGAGCAGCCTGTCTGCAGCAGGCTGCTCTTTTTTCGTATCGTGTTCCGAAGCTCTGCCGCTCGTTACTTCGCGGCCATGTTCTCGCGCACCATCTCCACAAACTTGTCGAACAGGGCGGTCATGTCGGTCTGCTCCGGGAATCTCCAGTCGCCGATCTGGCGCTCGGGGTGGAACTGGACGGCGAAGATGGGCAGGCTCTCATGCACTACAGCTTCCACCATGCCGTCGTCGGCGCGGGCGGCGACCACCAGGCCCTTACCGACCTCCTTGACCCCCTGATGGTGGAAGGAGTTGACGGTCAGCTCGGCGTTCTTGAAGAGGCCGCGCAGCCAGGTGCCCTCGCCGAGGGTGATCTTATGTACCACATCGCTGTGGATCACACCGCACTGCACGGGGATATCCTGATAGAGGGTGCCGCCGAGGGAGGTGTTGATGAACTGCAGGCCGCGGCAGATGCCGAAGACGGGCTTGCCGGTCTTGATCCACTTCTCCCAGAGGGCGGTCTCCAGATCGTCGCGCACGCGGGTGATCTCGACGGTGTTGTACTTCACTTCCTCGCCGTAGAGGGCGGGGTCGATGTCGTAGCCGCCGGTGAGGATGAGACCGTCGCACATTTCGATGTACTCGTCCATGTCTCCGCAGTAGGGCAGGAGGATAGGCATACCGCCGGCGCGGGTGACGGCATTGTAGTAGTTCCAGGTCAGGCCCATGAAGGGCTTGTTGTAGATGGCGGTCGGCTCCCAGTGGCCGGTCATCAGGATCTTCGGACTGCTCATAGTGTCTACCCCTTCCAAAACATATGGTTTCCGGGCATCCACCCGGGCGGTTGAATCGGTTCTCTTTTTAGTATACACGGTTTCCCGATTTTTCGCAACCCTATTATTTGGGGAAGATCAAACAGACACTGTGACAGGCAATCCCCTCTCCCCTGCCGGTAAAGCCAAGTCCTTCCTCGGTGGTGGCCTTGACGGAGACTGCTCCCTCCTCCACCGCCAGCACCTTGGCCAGCCGGCTGCGCATCAGCGGGATAAAGGAGGCGAGCTTCGGGGCCTGCGCAAGGACGGTGACATCGAGATTGCCGATCTCATACCCCGCCTCCCGCAGCAGCTCCGCCGTTTTCTGCAGCAGAACCATCGAATCGGCGCCGCGGTAGGCTTCGTCACTGTCGGGGAAGTGCTTGCCGATGTCACCGAGGGCGGCGGCGCCGAGCAGGGCGTCGATGACGGCGTGGGTGAGGACATCGGCATCCGAATGGCCGAGCAGACCCTTGCTGTAGGGAATGTAGACCCCGCCCAGCACGAGGGCGCGGCCCTCGACCAGGCGGTGGACATCGTAGCCGTGACCGATGCGAAACTTCATGGCTGTTCCTCCTCTGTCTCCAAATAGAATTCCGCCAGCGGCAGGTCTTCCGGGGTGGTGACCTTGAGGTTTCGGCGCAGACCCTCGACGATGTGGATCGGTTTTTGCAGAATGGCGTAGACGGCGGCGTCGTCGGTGACCTGCAGCTTTTTGTCGAGGGCGTAGGCGAGCACGGCGTCGTACTCCTCGGTGGGGAAAACCTGGGGGGTCTGCACCGTCACCAGCGTGTCCCGGTTGACATCCTCCTTCACCAGCAGGCCGAGGCGGGTTTTGACACTGTCGCGCACCGGCAGTCCCGGGACGGCGGCGCCGAAGGTGTGGGCCGCGCGGACGATCTGGTCGATGTGGGCCGGCGGGCAGAGGGGGCGGGCGCCGTCGTGAATGGCGACATAGTCACAGGGCGGCAGCGCCGCCAGGCCCCTGGCCACCGACTCCATGCGGCTGGCGCCGCCGGTGACGATCTGCTTCGTCTTGCAGAGACCGTATTGGCTGACGAGGCGGCCGATCTCGGGGATATCCTCCTCCCTGGTCACCACCACCACTTCGGCGATGGTTTCGGCCTGCTCCAGCGCCTGCAGCGTGTGGACGATCATGGGCAGGCCGGCGATGGTCAGCAGCTGCTTGCCGTGACCGCCGAGCGCCCCCATGCGGGTGCCGAGC
Organism: Clostridia bacterium; assembly: GCA_017396965.1. Taxonomy (GTDB): domain Bacteria; phylum Bacillota; class Clostridia; order Oscillospirales; family Feifaniaceae; genus Galloscillospira. The sequence goes on along the minus strand of JAFQKL010000383.1, from coordinate 6,036 downwards.
CCTGCCGCGGGGACGATGCAGCAGGTAGTCAGCGTCTTCTTTTTTCTGAAAAAGGACAGCATCCCGATTCTCCCCCTGTCACGTCTTTTTTCAAATTATAACAGAAGCAGAGCCTCGGTGCAAGGAAAAGTGGGCGGGAGTCAGTTTCTCCGTCCCGCCAGATAGGGCTGACGCTCGCCCTGCTCCTGACCTTTTCGCACCAGAATCAGGCGGTCGGCAATCATGGCGATAAACTCGCTGTTGGTCGGCTTGCCTTTGCCGTTATGGATGGTGTAGCCGAAATAGGCGGTGAGGGTTTCGACATTTCCCCGGTCCCACGCCACCTCAACGGCGTGGCGGATGGCGCGCTCCACGCGGGAGGGGGTGGTCTGGAAGGTGCGGGCCACGGAAGGGTAGAGGCGCTTGGTCACCGAATCGAGGATGCTGTTGTCCAGCACGGCCATGAGGATGGCTTCCCTGAGATACTGATACCCCTTGATGTGCGCGGGAACGCCGACATCGTGGATGATTTCAGTGATCGCCCGCTCGATCTGAACATTGGAATTCAGCTGTGACTCCCGCTCCTGCGGCGGAATGAGATATTCCACTCCGCGGGCCAGATGGCGGATGTGGGTGATGAGGACGCTGATGTCGTTGTCCTTGAGCAGATAGTAAGAGGCGCCGGCGGCGATGGCGCGGCGGGTGATCTCTTCGCTGGAGATGCCGGAGTAGATCAGCACCGGGATGCGCCGCTCCGTCTGACGGCGGTTCAGTTCCAGCAGCACCCCCATGCCGTCGGTGCGCGGCAGGCGCAGATCCATGACCAGCAGGTCGGGCTGTTGCTGCAGGGTTTCGCGGATGGTGTCCTCCCCGGTGGAGGTCACCGCGACCACTTCGATCCCCTCCCGCTCCAGCAGTGCTTTGGTCGTATAGGCAAAATCCTCGTTTTCATCGGCCAGGATCACACGGATCGCCACATCATTCATTGTATTATCCTCCTCATTGATACTGAAGCTGTTCGCCTCGCATCCATAATTTACCATAATGCAGCCTCGATTGCAAGAGGTTTGAGGAAATTTTAGGAAAACTTTGCCATTTTTTCCGCGGGTTGTTTTCCACCCCCATGCTCATACTAATCATAGCACAATTTCCGATCTGTTTTTGTCGAAATTTCGCGAAATTCAAAAAAATAAATATACATTTGGCGAAAATCGTCATAATGCCGGCAGTGTTTGGGGACTTTTTACGGCCTTTCGGTGGTTGTTTTGCAAAAAATGCCATTTATCCGCTTTTCCTTCTGATAGACTGATGGGACAGGCTGTACCGTCTGCGGCACAGAATGTACCACGCAGGCGGAAAAATATCCGCCTTGCGGGCGGCGCACAATAGGGCGTGAGGAGGGAAAAGGATGCGCAGATTCAAACGAAGTCTCTCTTTTGCAGGGCTGCTGCTGCTGACAGCGGTGCTCTGCCTTTTTGCCGTCTCTCTGACCAGGGAGTCAGCCAACACCCTTCCGGCCTCGGTGGAGGCCCTGCCCGCTGTTTCAGGTCGGCAGCGCACACTGCTGGTGCCGGGCGGTCAGTCGTTCGGTGTCAAGATCTACGCCAGCGGCGTGATGGTGGTGGGAACCTCCGAGATTGAGACGCCGGACGGCGTGTTGAACCCGGCCGCCGAAGGCGGTGTGCGGATCAAGGATATCATTACGGCGGTGGGCGGCGAGAAGATCAACACCGTGGAACAGCTGGCCGCTGCGCTTCAGGCGTGCGGCGGCGATCCGGTGACCCTGACCGTGATGCGAAAGGATCGGGAGCTGACGCTGACCGTCTGCCCCGTGCAGTCGGTGGCCGGCGGTTTTCAGGTTGGCCTCTGGGTGCGGGATTCGACGGCCGGCATCGGCACTCTGACCTTTTATGACCCGGCCTCCGGCTGGTTCGGCGGGCTTGGCCATGCCATCTGCGATGTGGACACCGGCGAGATCGTGCCCATCGACAGCGGAACTGTGGTGGGTGCGACGGTGCTGGACGTGCGTCGCGGCGTGAAAGGCGCGGCGGGCGAGCTGGTCGGGGTGTTTGAGGAAGGCCGGCTGCTTGGTCACCTGAAGGTGAACTGCGGCGCCGGCGTCTTCGGCCCGGCAGAGCCTGCGGCGATGCCGCAGGGGGAAGCGATTCCCATGGCCTACCGGGACGAGATTCGCGAAGGCCCTGCCGAGATCCTCTGCTCTGCCTCAGGGAAGGTGGAACGGTATTCGATTCTCATCACCCGCGTGATGACCGCCGCCGGCGACAGCGGCAAGAGCATGACGCTGGAGGTCACCGACCCCCGTCTGCTGGAGCTGACCGGCGGAATCGTGCAGGGGATGAGCGGCAGCCCCATCCTGCAGGACGGACGGCTTGTCGGCGCGGTCACCCATGTTCTGGTCAATGATCCGACGAGAGGATATGGGATCTTTATTGAGAATATGCTGCGTGTTGTGAACTGACAGCAGGAAGATGACAGGGGCGTAATTGCTCCTGTCATCTTTTTTATCTCTTTGCTCTCAAAGGGTGGTTGAATCTTTTTGAAAACTGGATTAAGATAGAGGAAAACGGGAACAGGTTGGAGGGATTTTCGATGAAGCTTTACGATATTTCGCAGGAGGTGTTCGGCGGCGAGGTCTACCCCGGGGACCCGGTGCCGCGGCGGGAGGTGCTGTGCAGCATGGCGGAGGGGGCGCCGTGCAACGTGACCGCTTTTTCGATGGGAGCGCATAACGGGACGCATCTGGATGCGCCGTTTCACTTTTTGGCGGACGGGTTGACGGTGGAGCAGCTGCCGCTTCACTGCTTTATCGGCCCCGCTTTTGTGGCGGAGCTTGCGGGGGAGGTGTCGGCCGAGGACGCGATGCGGGTGCTTGCGCGGGCGGAGGCGGCCGGGGCAGAGGCCGCACGGAGGATTTTGCTCAAGGGGGAGCTGGTGGTGTCGCTCGCGGCGGCGGAGGTGTTTGCCCGGGCGGGGGTGGTGCTGCTGGGAAATGAGTCTCAGTCGGTGGGGCCGATGGAGGCGCCGATGGCAGTGCATCAGGTGCTGCTTGGAGCGGGGGTGGTACTGCTGGAGGGGATTCGGCTGGCAGCGGTGCCGGAGGGGGCATATCTGCTGTGCGCGGCGCCGCTGGCGCTGGGCGGAGCGGATGGGGCACCCTGTCGGGCCGTTTTGATGGAGGGGGTTTTTTGAGGATTGCACGGGGATTTTCCGTGTCTTCCAAACAATCTTCGGTTTTTTGTGGCTTTGTGGCGGGGATTATGGTATAATCGTGTTATGATGAGAGCCTTGGGGCGCTGCTTCCCTGCCCCGCTTTGGCTTGTGGAAAAGGAGATGCTGTGATGTTCCGTGGAAAGGTCGCTGTGATTACGGGCGGCGCGCATGGAATCGGACAGGCTGCGGCCGAGGCGTTTGCCCGTCAGGGGGCGGCGGTCTGTGTGATGGACCAGGCGCCGGGGTCCTGGTTTGTCGGCGACGTGGGGTGCCGGGAAGATCTGGTTCGCTTTGCCGAACGGGTCGTTGCCCAACATGGGGCAGTGGACTATCTGGTGAACAACGTCCCGCCGCCGATGATCGGCATCGACGACTGTGAGTACGAGGCGTTCCAGCAGGCGCTGGCCGTGGGGGTGACGGCGCCGTTTTACCTCACCAAACTGCTGCTGCCCCATTTTCGGCCGGGCGGCGCGATTGTCAACCTCTCCTCCTCACGCGACCGCATGAGTCAGCCGCAGAGCGAAAGCTACTCAGCCGCCAAGGGCGGCATCTCGGCGCTGACCCATGCGCTGGCCGTCAGTCTGGCGGGGCGGGTGCGGGTCAACTCGGTTTCCCCCGGCTGGATCGACAATGAGCGCTCCGGGATCACCGGGCCGGATGCCTTGCAGCAGCCGGTCGGACGGGTGGGCGCGCCGGAGGATGTGGCCTCGCTGATCCTCTTTCTCTGCTCCGATCACGCCGGGTTTATCACCGGTGAGAACATCTGCATCGACGGCGGCATGACCCGCCTGATGATCTACCACAACGACTTCGGCTGGAGCCTCGAAAAGCCCTCTTAAGCTCTGCGCCGTTTTCATCCCATCATTTGAAAGGAGATTTTCTCATGGCTGAAATCATTTTAACCGAACAGAACTTTGAGCAAGAGGTTTTGAAGAGCGAGATCCCGGTGCTGGTGGATTTCTGGGCCGAGTGGTGCGCCCCCTGCCGGATGCTGGCTCCCGCCATCGCCGCCATCGCAGCAGAGCGGGAGGGCAGCCTGAAGGTGGGCAAGCTCAATGTCGATCAGGCTCCGATGCTGGCCGCACAGTACGGGATTGTCAGCATCCCCACCGTGATGGTGTTCAAGGGCGGCGAAGCGGTGCAGAAGACCATCGGTCTGCAGCCCAAGGAGCAGCTGGAGCAGCTGCTGGACTGAGCGATGAAACAGCGTCCCTCCGCATGGTGGTTGCCGTGCGGAGGGCTTTTTCCTGTCGCCAGCTTGTTCACAGCACCGCCTTGAAGGCGATCAGCAGCAGGATGACACCGCCGAGCAGCTGGGCTTTGCCGCCCAGGGCGGGGCCGAAGCGGCGGCCGAGGCGGGCGGCTGTCAGGCTGCAGAGCAGCGTGGTGAGCGCGATGAGAGCAGAGGCTTTGGCAATCGGCACCTCCAGCGCCAGCAGACTGAGGCCGACGGCAAAGGCGTCAATACTGGTGGCCACTGCCTGCAGCAGGAGGGTGGCGGGGGTCAGGCTCTGCGGGCGGTCTGCCGTCTGCGGGGCGCGGCAGCCTTCCAGGATCATCTTCCCGCCGACGAAGCCCAGCGCCGCCAGGGTGACGGGGCCACTGAACCGATGGACGAGCGCGGCGAACAGGCCGCCTGTCAGATAGCCGAGCAGCGGCATCAGGCCCTGAAACCCGCCAAACAGCAGGGCCATGGTCAGCTGCTCCCTTTTTTCACAGCGGTAGGCCAGCGCATTGGCGATGGTGACGCCGGCGGCATCCATGCTCAGGCCGATGCCCAGCAGCAGAATCTCCGGCAGTGTCATGTGGACTCCCCCCTTCTTTTTGCCGCGCGGGTGGGGATCTGCACGGCGCCTCTCCTCTTTTTTATGTCGGAGACGGGGTCGGCTGAACTGTTTTTGCAGGCAGTCCTTCTTCTTTTTTTCGAAATCGTTGCAAAAACCGCGGTTTCGCGTTATAATAATCCAATAACACCAAGGACGACGGGGGGTGTCTCCCATGCAACGCAAGCCGCCCGGCCGCATCGCCGCGCTTTTTCTGCTGGCGCTGCTGCGCGTTTCCCTGCTGGGCTTTACCTATCTCCCCCTGCTCGATGACCACATTCAGTACCACAACTACAGCCGCCTGCTCGGCAGTCTGCCGCAGGCGATCCGCCATCTCGGACTGCTGGCGGCGCGTCCGCTTGCCGGCGTGCTGGACATCGCCTTTTGGTCGCATTTTTGGGACGGGTTGTTCTGGGCGGTCGCTCTCCTCTCGCTGCTGCTGGCGGGGAGTGCTCTGCTGTTTGAATCACTGTTTGAGGCCCTGTTCGGCCCCTGTCCGTGGTTTGCGGTGCTTTATTTGCTGACGCCGGTCAGCTTTGAGGCCACCTATTGGCTGTCGGCCGCCACCCGCATCCTGCCGGGGCTGCTGCTGGCGGCTGCGGCGGGACACTGTGCCCTGCGGGCGGCGGAGCAGCCGGTTTGGATGCTGGGGGCGCTGCCCTGCTGTCTGCTGGCGGCCTGCTTTTATGAGCAGTGCTTCGTGCTGGCGGCGGCGGTGACGGCGCTCGTGGCGTTGGTTCGGGTGCGGCGTCCGCTGCCGCTGCTGGGTGGGGTGGCGCTGCCCTGTCTGGCCTTTCTTTGTTACAGTGTGTTGACTGCGGCGGCGGGTCCGTCGCCGTTGTACGGAGGGCGAACGGAATACCTGCTGCCCTTTGTCGATCCGAACTACGTCTCGCTGCATCTCCCTGAGGTGCTGCGGCAGGTGGGGACGGTGCTGTCGGCAGCGGTTTTGCTGCCGGTTCGGGCGCTTTGCCGCTTTCCCGGAGTGTTGACGGCGCATCTG
>JAFQKL010000382.1 GCA_017396965.1 Clostridia bacterium | reverse complement strand
GATGCACACGGCGGCGGCCAGCGCGAATACCAGCAGCATCACCAGCTGTTCCATCAGGACAAGGGGTGCCTTGCTTCTCATGCGCCGCCCCCCTTTCCTGCCCGGAGGGCCACGGCGCTCTCCGCCGCCTCACCCCCGGCGGGGGTCAGGCGCATGGTCACAAGACCGTCGGTCAGGGCAAATTCCGCCGCCTCCAGCGGCAGGACCTTCTCCCCGTCGCCGGGGACGAAGTCGTTGGGATCAAAATCCGGGCCTCCGATGGTGAACAGTTCCCGGAGATATCCGTCATAGCAGTAGATGCGGGTGCGGCACTCCACGCCGTCCAGCACCTCCGTCAGCCACAGGGTATCGCTGCCCTCGGTGAGGCTGCCGAAGGAGGCCACCGACACCGCGCCGGCGGTGTCCACGGCATGGATGCGGGCGGCCACATACCGCACGGCGGTGCGCCGCTCCATGGACGCGTCACGCAGTTCCGTCAGCCGCCGGGCGCTGCCCGCTCCGGCAAGGAGCACGCCCACCACGCAGGCGGCAAACACGGCGAACAGCGCCAGCACGAACAGGCCGTCCACCGAATGGGCTTTCTGCAGTTTCCTCATGTCAGCCTCCGTTTTCCAGCACGGTGATGTCCGGCACCAGATTCTCCGCGATGGCCACATAGTGGACGATGTAGCGCTCGGTGTCGATGCGGATGCCGCTGCGCTCCGTCAGGTCGGCGAGGCTGGCAGGGTACGCCCCCTCCACGGCGTAGCAGGTGACGGCGGCCTGGCGGAGTGCCTCCTCCAGCCGGAGCCGTCCCTCCTCGGCGCTGCCCCGCTCCAGCGAGTCCAGCGCCGCCGTCATGCACCACAGCGCCGCCGCGGCCCCAAGGCCGAACAGCGCCGCGCCCAGGGCGGCGGGAAATCGTTTCGTCTTTTTCATGGCTCACCCCACCGCCGCCATGATGTTCATCAGCGGCAGCATCACGCTCAGCAGAATGGCGCCCACCAGCACGCTGGTGACGATGACGAGGGTCGGCTCCACGCGGCCCACCGCCGCCTCCAGCGCCTCCTCGCTCTCCTCCTCCAGACGCTCGGCAAGGTGCGCCATCACGGTGTCGGCAGAGCCGCTGCGCACGCCCAGCGCCAGCATCCGGCAGGCGGAGGCAGGCAGGCACCCGCTCTCCTGCAGGGCGCGGGACAGCTCCTCGCCCCGGGCAAGACGGTCGGCGCAGTCATCACAGCACTTCCGGGCGGCGGTGCCCTCCGTTTCCAGAGAGGCCGCCAGCTCCACCGCCTCCTCCGGCTCCAGACCGGAAGCGAGGCCCATGGCCAGCGCCTGTGCGATGCGGGCGGCGTCGGTACCGCTGCGGCGGCTGGCGCCGGCACGGCGGATGCGGTCAAGGACGGCGGTGCGGAACCGGTCCGACCCGGCAAAGGCCACAAGGAAGGCCGCGGCCGCCGCCAGCAGGATCAGCAGAAGGGGCATGACGGAATCCAGCCCCCGGCCCAGGGCCAGCAGGCCGCCGGCAAGGCCGGTCATCTGTCCGCCCACCGAGGCGTACACCTCGTCGAACACCGGCAGTACCCGGGTCAGCAGCACGGTGATGACGGCCAGCATCAAAATCAGCAGCACCGCCGGATACAGCAGGGCGCTGCGGATGTACCGCTCCAGCCGGTCACGGCCCTCGTACCAGTCGGCAAGGGACTGGAGAGCCTCCTCCGTCCGGCCGGTGCGCTCGCCGCAGGCGGTGAGGGCGCTGACGTAGGCCGGGAACACGCCGGCCTCCTCCAT
>JAFQKL010000381.1 GCA_017396965.1 Clostridia bacterium | reverse complement strand
GAAGCCGCCCATTACACCCGCGTTCTCTGCGAAGACGTCGCCGCCCTGCCCAAAGAGACGATTCGCGGCAGCGGCTACGTTGTCGACTGCCTTGAGTCCGCGCTCTGGTGCCTGCTCAACACCGAAAGCTACCGCGACTGTGTCCTCGCCGCCGTCAACCTCGGCGACGACACCGACACCACCGCCGCCGTCGCCGGCGGGCTGGCCGGCCTGCTCTACGGCAGCGAAGGTATCCCCGCCGACTGGCTTGCCGCCATCCTCCGGCGCGACGGGATCGAAGACCTCTGCCGAAAGGCGGCCCGCAGCTGGTGCGGGGGCGACTGAGGCAGGGCAGGGGAGAGACGATCCCCCGGTTCCCGAATGAGATGCTGCTGACCGACGAGATCTCTCAGAGCGAGAGCGCATCGGAAAGCCCTGCCGTCTTCCACCGGGCAAAACCGGGCTTCCTCTTGCCGCCATCGCTTTTTCATGGTATAATATTTTAACGTTTTAAGAGCCGCCCGCCGAACCGTCCAGGCCGTCCTTCTCGGCTGTGTCCCGTTCGGCGCGCTGCTGATGGGAAAGGAAGCGTTTTCTCTTGCACAGCTTTGAAACGGTGTCGATCTGCGGACTTCACATCCACAATGTCAACATGGAGGAGGCGGTGGAAGTCTGCCTCTCCCTCGCCGGCCGGCCCGCCGCAGTCTATACGCCCAACGCCGAGATCAGCAAGGCGGCGATGGAGGATCCCGCCTTCATGGCCCTGCTCAACGAAGGCGACCTCGTCATCCCCGACGGTGCCGGGGTTGTGCTGGCTTCCAAACAGCTGGGCAGCCCGCTCAAAGGCAAGGTGGCCGGGGCTGAGCTGGCGCAGCAGCTGCTGGCGCCGATGGCCGAGCGCGGTCTGCGTCTCTTTCTCTTCGGCGGCAAGCCGGGTGTTGCCGAGCGGGCGGCTGCGCGCGTGCAAAAGGACCACCCGAACCTGATCGTCTGCGGCACGGCGGACGGGTATTTCTCCGATGAGGAAGAGCGCCTGTCGGTCATCGAAGCCGCCCGGCCCGACGTGGTCTTCGTCTGCCTTGGTTTTCCCAAACAGGAGCAGTTCATTCACCGCCATCGCCACCGTCTTGGCGCCCTGATGCTGGGCCTGGGCGGCACCCTCGACCTGCTCGCCGGCGACGTGGAACGCGCCCCCGACTTTTTTATCCGCCACAATCTCGAATGGTTTTACCGCGGCGCCCTCAGCCCCAAACGCTGGGGCCGCCTGATGAAGATCCCCGCCTTTCTGCTCGCCGTGCGAAAAGAGGCGGCTGCAAAGAGAAGACAGGAATAAGAAGACAGGAAGGGAGAACACTCATGAAGGTCACGCTACTGGCCCACACCCCCGAGCCCGAGAGACTGGTGGCCTCCGCCGCCCGCCTCTGCTACGCCGCCGTCGGCATCGACCAGCTCCGCGAGAGCCAGACCGACGAGTCGGTGGTCAAATTCCTCACCATGCTTTCCGACATGGGGCACGAAAGCCCCATTGAACATATGTCCTTCACCTTCGGCATCGAAGGAGTCTCCCGTTCGCTGCTGGCGCAGATTACCCGCCATCGCCACGCCTCGTTCAGCGTCCAGAGCCAGCGATATGTCAGGGAGGGGGCCTTTGAGTTTGTGCTGCCGCCGGAAATCGAGGCTGTACCCGAGGCGAAGGCGATCTATCTCGCTGCGATGGAGGAGGATCAGCGTCACTATGACGAGCTGACCGCCATTTTGAAGAAGCGCCACACCGAACGCCTCCTCGCTGAAGGTAAGAGCCAGAAAGCCGCCGAGCGCGCCGCCGAGAAGATGGCGATTGAGGACGCCCGCTTCGTTCTCCCCAACGCCTGCCACACCAAGATGATGGTCACCATGAACGCCCGCAGCCTGCTCAACTTCTTCTCCCAGCGCTGCTGCAACCGCGCCCAGTGGGAGATCCGCGCCCTTGCCACCGAAATGCTGCTGCTGGTGCGCGAAATCGCCCCCACCGTCTTCCGCAAGGCCGGCCCCCCCTGCCTGCGCGGGGCCTGTCCTGAAGGCAAGATGACCTGTGGACAGGCGGCCGAAGTGCGGGCCCGCTTCGGGGTGACCCCGTGAGCGCCGCCAAAGGCCGGCTGCTGGTGATTGACGGGACCGACGGCTCGGGCAAGCAGACCCAAACCGCCCTGCTCACCGCCCGCCTGCAGGCCCTCGGCCACCCCGTCAAGCAGCTGACCTTCCCGACCTACAGCGAGTCCTCCGCCCTCATTGAGCTGTATCTCTCCGGCCAGCTCGGCGCCCTCGGCGAGGTTAGCCCCTATGCAGCCTCCACCTTCTACGCCGTAGACCGCTACGCCAGCTACCGCCGCGACTGGGGCCGCGACTACGAAGCGGGTGCCCTGGTGCTGACCGACCGCTATGTCACCGCCAACTTCATCCACCAGATGTCCCGCCTGCCGCGCGACCGCTGGGAGGACTATATCGCCTGGCTGGAGGAGCTGGAGTACGACCGCTTCGGCCTCCCCCGACCCGACGCCGTCTTTTACCTCGACCTCTCCCCCGAAGCCTCGCAGCGTCTGCTCGACCACCGCTACCAGGGCGACCCCGCCAAGCGCGACCTGCACGAGAGGGACACCGCCTACCTTGCCGCCTGCCGGGAAACGGCGCAGTTCGCCGCCGACCGCCTCGGCTGGCACCGCATCCCCTGTGACAGGGACGGCATCATCGACCCGCCGGAAATCATAGCCGCCCGCCTTGAGGCACTGGCCCGTCCGTATTTTCCTGCGTCGGAAGGGGAACAAAAGGAAGGACAGGCACGTCTAAAAGAACAGAGGATTTGAAAAAGACACCGAAGGAGGAGAAGGATTCTATATGTTGGAATTCAAACCGATCGACCTGCCGTGGCAGGAGCAGATCGAAGCCTGCCTCGGACATTTCGGGGCCCAGAGCTATGAGGAGTGCTTTTCCACTCTCTACACCTGGAAAGACCGTTATCAAACCCACTTCGCCATGACGGACGACTGCGTCATCTTTCGGATGTGGGATCAGGAATACTACTATCTGCCCCCCATCGGCGCCGGTAACTTCGCAGCGGCCCTGGAGCGGCTGATCGCCCACACCGAAGAACAGGGCCACCGCCTGCGCCTCATCTGCCTCACCCAGCCGACCATCGACCGCATCGAGGCCCACCGTCCCGGCGCCTTCACCTACAGCGGCACCAGGGACATCTGCGACTACCTGCACCTCACCGAGTCGCTGGCTGAGTTCAAGGGCAAGAAGTTCCATGCCAAGCGTAACCACGTCAAGAAGTTCACCACCCTGTACGACTACGAGTACCGCCCCTTAACCCCCGATCTGGTGGATGAGGTGCTGCAGCTCACCCGCCTCTGGTGCGGCGACCGTCTGGAGCAGGGGGACCGCGACGCGCTGGCCGACCTGCGCTCCTGTGAGCTGCTGTTTTACGACATGGAACGCCTTTCGGTGGAGGGCGGCGTGCTGCTGGTCGACGGCAAAGTGGTTGCCGCCGCCGCCGGCACCCCGCTCTATCCCGGCAGCGACACCATTGTTGTCCACTACGAAAAAGCCCTCACCGAGTACGAAGGCGTTTACCCCACCATCTGCCAGCTCTTCATGCAGCAGTGCCGTGAGCGATACACCTGGGCAAACCGCGAGGAGGATCTCGGCATCGAGGGCCTGCGCAAGTCCAAGCTGTCCTACTATCCCGAGCGTCTGCTGGAGAAGTTTGAGGGCCTCTATCAGGGCTTTGCCGCAAAATAAGACAAGGAGGTGGGAGAATGCCCACCATGGTTCAGCTTCCGTCCCACACCATCCATGAGCCGTTGGTCTCGCTTTGGAGCAAGACCTTTGGAGATCCCCCCGAAGGGGTGCGCATCTTCTACGGCCATTTTCTTGACCACATCGAGCTGGAGGGCGTGGCGGACGACGGCGGCCGCATCGTCAGTGCCGCCCACTTTCTGCCCGTCAGCTATCACTTTTTCCGCAGCGACTGGAAGGGCGGGTATCTCTATGCCGCCATGACCGATGAGACCCACCGCGGCCGCGGCATGATGAGCGCCATCATGGCCGAGTGGTGCCGCCGCGCCAGAGAGAGGGGCGACCTCTTTCTCTGTACCCTCCCCGCGGAGGACAGTTTGTACGACTACTACGGCCGCTTCGGCATGGCGCCGATCTTCAAGCTGCACCGCGCCACCGTCGACCGCTCCCGCCTGATGGCGATTAAGCTGACGCTGCCCTTCGAGAGCAAGGCTTCCCCAACTTTGCCTACGCCTCCACCTATAAAACCCGCGAACTGACCGTGACCAAGGACAAGTGCTTTGTTGAGTACACAGCACTGGAAAACGAGGCGGTGGGCGGCCTGTTCGACTCGGTGTGCGCCGGCTACTACTACGCCCGGCCGATGGGGGAGGATACGGTCTACGTCAAGGAGATCTATCTCGCGAACGACAATTTCCCCCACATCGCCGCCGCCCTGCTGCGCCGCTTCCCCACAGCGAAGCAGTTTGTCTTCGACTTCTGCCCCGGCACCGTCCCGGCGGGGTTCGACTACACTGAGGTCAAAGCCGGCAGCGCCCGCCTGCTCGACGTCGCGGAGGGACTGCGCCGCTATGCCGCCAAGCACCGTGACCTCACCCTTTCGCTGTCGGTCAAGGATCCGCTGCTCGAGGAGAACAACGGCGACTATCAGGTGAAGCGCGGCCGCGTCCGCCGCGATGAATACACCGGCACCCTGCAGCCGATGGATATCGCCGAGCTCAGCCGCATGGTGATGACCGACGGAGACGCCGGACATCCCTATATGAATATGATGCTCGATTAAAGGACAGTCTAAAGGAAGAAGCGATGAACGGCAAAGAGCAAAAGCAAACCCTGCGCCGCCGCCTGCTGGAAAAACGCCGCCGCCTCCTCTTTGGAGAAGACGGAGAAGCCCTGCAGCAGGCCCTGCGGCAACAGTTGCTGCAGTCGGATCTCTGGCAGCAAGCGGAGATCGTCCTGCTGACCGCCTCCACGCCGGAGGAGCCGGACACCATCCCCCTCTGCCGCGCCGCCCTGGATGCCGGAAAGCAGCTGTACCTGCCCCGCTGTGAAAAGGGCGGGAAGATGGAGTTCTTCGCCCTCACAGCACTGGAAGCCCTGGCAGAGGGCGCCTTTGGCATCCGAGAACCGCCGCCCACCCGGCCGCTGACGGCAGAGGAAGCGGCAAAGGCCCTCTGCCTTGTCCCTGCCATCGCCTGCGATCGGTACGGCCACCGCCTCGGCTACGGCGGCGGCTACTACGACCGCTGGCTGGCCTGCCACAGTCCGCTGCAACTCTGTCTGCTGCCGTCGGCCATGGTGGAAGAGCAGCTGCCCCACGAGCCGCACGACATCCCCATTCCTCTGCTGCTGACAGAGCAGGGACTTTCTGCCACTGCTTGTCCCGGGGAAGGGCCGTAAAAAGCGGGCGGCCCGCGAAGGGGCCACGCCGCTTTTCGGTGCGGGTGCGATTAGTCGTCGCAGCAGCAGCACAGGATCAGGAGGATGATCAGGATCCAAATCAGGCAGTCGTTCTCGAAGACGTTACCGATACACATTGTTTGTTTCACCTCACTTAGCTTCAGTGTGCTATATCCTATGCCAAACCCGCTCAGGTGTTCCTGAGGCAACCCGACCGGGGCGGGGGAGGGGACAGGGGATCTGTCGGGGTGGACAGGGGAGTTTTCAAAACCGAAGGCAGTACACCGTCGAGAATTTTAAAAAAGCGGAGAACAGCCGCTTTCCTATTTATTTTTTACAGATACCGCCATGCAGAAATACGCCCGTAAGGGCAGGGAGGAACAGCTTATGTCTCAGGAAAACAAGGGCGACACCCTTCAGTTTGACAGGCCCGACGGCGGTTCGCGCCAGGCCGCGGCTCCCAAACGGACAAGCCGTAAGGGTGCAAAGAAGAAGCGCCAGCAGCTTTTCACCCGAACGCTGCTCTACGCGCTCTTTGTCATCTTCACCTCGCTGCTGCTGACCATCTTCATTCTCAAGGTTGCAAACGACGCGCTGGCCCTCACCAAGCCCTCCAGTGAGCTGACGGTGCAGATCGAGCGCGGCTCCGCTGTGGGCGAAATTTCCAATGAACTGAAGGAGGCCGGTCTCATCGAGTATCGCTGGGCCTTCATCCTCTTTACCAAGTTGACCGGCAACGCCGACTCCTTCCAGTACGGCACCTACCTGCTCAACACCGACATGGACTACCTTGAACTCGCCACCAACCTCCAGCGCACGGCTACCTTCCGTCAGACGGTGCGGGTGATGATCCCCGAGGGCCGCGAGCTGCACGAGATCATCAAGACGCTCGACGAGAAAAACGTCTGCTCCGCCGAGGAACTGTGGGAGGCGGTGGAGACGATGGAGTTTGACTACGACTTCCTCGAGGGCCTGCCCGAGCGCGAAAACCGTCTGGAGGGCTACCTCTTCCCCGATACCTATGAGTTCTTCGAGGATTCCGACGCCAAGACCGTCCTTGCCAAATTTCTCGACAACTTCAAGGTCAAGTTTGACGATGAGATGAAAGCCCGCGCCGAGGAGCTGGGCATGACCATCGACGAGGTGGTCACCCTCGCCTCCATCATCGAACGCGAAGCGGCCAACGACGAGGACCGCGGCACCGTGGCCTCCGTCTTCCACAACCGTCTCAACAGCTCAAGCTACCCGCTGCTCCAGTCCTGCGCCACGGTGCAGTATGTGCTCGGCGAGCGCAAGAGCGTACTGTCCTATGAGGATATCCGCATCGACAGTCCCTACAATACCTACCTCTACGAGGGTCTGCCCGTCGGCCCCATCGCCTCCCCGGGCCTCGCCTCGCTTAAGGCGGCGCTCTACCCCGAGACCACCGACTACTACTTCTTCGTCGTCAACGCCAGCGGCACCCACATCTTCTCCAAGACTTTAAATGAGCACAATGCCGCTGTGCGAAACGCCAACTCCTCCCGCGGCACCGGCGCTGTCAGCGGCGGTTAAACCGCACGTTCCAACGGAAGACTTTTCTTCGATAAAAAGACCCCGCGGATTCAACCTCCGCGGGGTCTTTTTGTCTGGATCCATGGAAAGAACCGGTCTGCAGGTTTGACCGGGGCAGGGGAGCCTTACAGCACCAGGCTCGGCGCCGTGTACACTCTGCCGGCGTACTCCTGGTCGAGGTCGTAGAGGCCCTTGGGGTCGCTGCCAAACAGCTTGTAGCGGGCGATCATCGAGTCGGCGTTGTCCTCCTCCTCCATCTGATCGTCGACAAACCAGTCGAGGAACTTCATGGTGCGGTAGTCCTTGGCCTCATGGCACTCGTGATAGATGTCGTTGATCAGGGCGGTGACATAGCGCTCATGCTCCGCGGCGACCTCAAGGGGGGTGAGGATGCTGTCAAACACCTTGTCGGGCTGGTCGATGGGCAGCATGGTGACCTTCAGGCCGTTGATCTGCATATACTTTAAGAAGAGCAGGGCGTGGTCGCGCTCCTCCTGGGCCTGGATCATGTAGTAGTTGGAGTAGCCGTCGAGATCGAGGCTGTCGTAGTAATTGGCATAGCCGTCCAGATCCAGAGAATCGTAGTAGTTGGATATGTCCAGATACAGATATGCGGAGTAGAACTCCTTGTTGATCTGCTGGTTGAGCAGGGCGGCGATCTTGTCGTTCATATTCAAAACTCCCTTCTGCAAAGATAAAAATGGGGTGCGGTATGGAAATGACGCTTGCCGTAAGACAAGCGCCATGTTCCAAACTCATTCGTGGGTGAATCAGCCAAAGTATCTGTCGAGCAGACCCTTGAAGCCACGGCCGTGACGGGCCTCATCCTTGGCCATCTCGTGGACGGTGTCATGAATGGCGTCGTAGTTGAGCTCCTTGGCGCGCTTGGCGAGCATCAGCTTGCCCTCGCAGGCGCCGGCCTCGGCCTCAACGCGCATCTCAAGGTTCTTCTTGGTGGAGTCGGTGACGACCTCGCCCAGCAGCTCGGCAAACTTGGCAGCGTGCTCAGCCTCTTCGTAGGCAGCCTTCTCCCAGTACAGACCGATCTCGGGATAGCCCTCACGATGGGCAACACGAGCCATGGCCAGGTACATACCGACCTCGGTGCACTCGCCCATGAAGTTGGCGCGCAGCCCCTCGATCACATCGGCCTCGGCATCCTTGGCGATACCGACAACATGGTCACAGGCAAAACCGATACCGGCTTCGACTTCCTTGAACTTGTCAGCGCCGACTTTGCACTGGGGGCAGAACTCAGGGGGGGTGTCGCCTTCGTGGATGTAACCGCAAACAGTACAGGTGAACTTCTTCATAGGGATAATCCTCCTCAAAATAAAATTGGTCTTCTTACAACCTTCACTTTCGTGAACAGACAACAAAAATCATTCCGTGGCCTCAGTCGGAAGCTTCCATGCACCGGCAGTCCGCGCAGCGCCCGTAGAAGATAACCGAGTGAGACTCCACCTCCGCGCCGATCTGACGCTCGACCTCTCGTTCAAAACTATCCAGCCGCAGAACGTCAAGATCAAGCACCTCGCCACACAGGGTACACACAAAGTGCCCGTGCGGTGAAACCGTGGTGTCAAAACGCTCCTCCCCGTCCACCACCGCGACGCTGACCAGCTGCCCCGACTCCTTAAACAGGGCAAGGTTGCGGTAAACGGTGGCCAGACTGATATCCGGATACTCCTGGCGGATTTGATCGTAGACCCATTTGGCCGAGGGATGCGATGTAGTGGAACATACGACACGGTAAATTGCTTCCCGCTTTTTGCTGAATCTCTGAGCGGACATTTCGTATCCCCTGCCTTTCGTGTGTTGTTAACGATTTTCATTATTGTTACTATACCACACGACGTGTCATTTGTAAAGGGGGTTTTTGAAAACTTTTTCAAAAAAATCACGACTTTTCCATCAGGGACGTTTCAAAGTCTCCGGGTACCCCTCCGGCACCGTCACATAGGCGGTCTGGGACGAGAAATAGACGACATAGCCCGGCTTGGATCCGGCCGGCTTTTTGACGTTGCGCAGCTCGGTATAGGTCACCGGCACCTTTTCCTTTGGCTCCGCCTTGCTGAAGTGGGCGGCCAGCATCGCCGCCTGTTCGAGGGTGGAGTCCGGCACCGTTCGCCCCTCGCTCTGCACCAGCACATGGGAGCCTGCCTCGCCGAGGACGTGCAGCCACCAGTCCTCCTTGCGGCCGGTTTTCTGCACCAGCTGGTCGTTCTGGGCGTTGTTCTTGCCCACCAGCATGACAAAGCCGTCGTCTGAGAGGAAGGCCATCGGCTTTTCCGGGGCCTGTGTCTTGCGGCGCTTTTCACCGCGGGGCAGCTGGATGTAGCCGCCGTCCTGCAGCTCCTCACGGATGGCGGTCAGCTCGGCGGCGGTGTCGGCCTGCTCCAGCGCGTGCTGAACCGAGCGGAGGTACTGAAGCTCCCGCTCGCCCTTCTCCATCTGCTGTCCCAGTATCAACTCGCCGTTTTTCGCCTTCTGATACTTCTTAAAGTAGCTCTGGGCATTCTGCACCGGGCTTTTGGTGACATCGAGGGGAATTCGGATCAGCGGAGTGTCCTCTTCATAATAGTTGGGCAGCTCCACAAAGGCGGCGCCCTTCGGCACCAGGTGAAGAGAGGCGCTGAGCAGCTCGCCATAGACGCGATATTTGTCCCGGTCGCGAAACCCTTCCAGCTCCGCCTTCTGGTGGGACAGCTTGCGGGCGGTGCGCTCGGTGAGGTTTTTGAGCAGCTGACTGAGCTGCTGCCCGCGCTGCTTTTTGCGCTGCGCCTCATCGCGCAGGGCGTAAAAGGCGTCGAGCAGGGAGCAGTAGTCGGGCATGGGGCGCATGGTGTACAGCCCCCCATACTGCGTCAGCGGCAGGCAGGTAAAATCGACGGGGGTGCCTTCTCCGTCCAGCACCAGCGTTGGCGCGGTGTCCTCGGTTGACAGCAACGAGGCAATCAGTTCCGCCGCCCGCTGACGCTGTTCGGCAGAGAGCGCGGCGGTCTCCCGCGGTCCGTCGCCGCACACCCGGTGGGCGATCTCGCGGGAGAGCAGGGGGGAGAGGCCGAGGATGTGATTTAGGAGGAATTTGTCAAAGGGAACGGTCTCCTGCGCCCCGTCCAACAGGGCAGAGAGCGCCTCCGCCTCCTGCAGCGGATCGAGCTTGTCCGGCTTGTCGGGCAGGGCATAGCGGATGCCGGGGATCAGCTGACGGCTCTTTCCCTCCGAAATGTCAATATAGCGCAGCGCGGCCAGCACCGTCTGCTCCGGGCCGAGCAGCAGCAGGTTGCTGCCCCGCCCCATCAGCTCGAGCACCAGCTCCCGCGGCTCCAGATCACCCAGCTCACTGACCGTCTCAAACAAAACCCGCACCACCCGCTCCATCGGCTCCTGAAAGACGGCGGTGATCCGCGCCCCCGTGAGATGCTTGCGCAGCAGCATACAGAGCATGGGCGGAGTCCTTGGATTTTCGCGGCGCGCCTCGGTCAGCTGCAGACGGGCGGTGTTGGGGTTGGCGCTGAGCAGCAGGCGGACGTTGCCCTCTTTGGCGCGCAGCAGCAGCAGCACCTCGTTTTTGTCCGGCATATGCACCTTGTCCACCCGCGCCCCCGCCAGACGGGTGTCCAGCTCGGCGGTGAGATGGCGAAGGGTAACGGCATCAAGCGGCATGGTGTTCTCCTTCTGTATAACGAATGAATCAGGCAGACGCGATCAGACAAACAGCACGATGTCCTGTTCCAGCGTCTTCGAGCGCAGCAGAGTCAGCTCCGGATGGTGGGCGGCGAGGTGTTTTTCCACAACGCGCAGCACCGGGCGCTCGGTGTGATAATGCCCGGCATCGAGCAGGTTGAGGTGACGCTCCTCCGCCTCCAGCCACTGGTGGTGCTTGATGTCCGCCGTCACCAGCGTGTCGCAGCCCTGCTCCAGCGCGGCGCCGACATAGCTGCCGCCCGAGCCGCCCACCACCGCCACTTTGTGGACGGGACGGCCGGCGTCGTACACCTTCACCCCTTCGCAGCCCAGCTGCTCCTTGACCTGACGGGCAAACGCGACCGCGTCCATCGGCGCCGCCAGCTCACCCATCCGCCCCAGCTGATCCTTGCCGACGTTGCCGAGCGGCGAGAGGGTGAGGCAGTCGAGCAGCACGTCGTTGACGCCGCCCTCCCAGAGGTCGAGGTTGGTGTGCATCCCGATGGCGGAGAGGCCGTACCGCAGCAGACGGGCGGTCTTGGCGGTCTCAAAGCAGTCCGCCCGCAGGAACTTGGGCAGCTTGAAGAAGAGGGGATGGTGGCTGACGATCAGCTGGCAGTCCTTCTCCTTCGCCTCCTCAATCACCGGCATGGTGACATCCATGCAAAGCAGTACGCGGGAGACAGGCGCCTCCCCGTCGCCGGCGATGAAACCGGCGTTGTCAAACTCCAGCTTGGCGCTGATGGGGGCGAGCTTGTCCAGGGTTTCCAGAATATCCAGTACACGAAGCATAAGGGATTCTCCTTTATCTATACTATAATCATATATGACGGCAGGGTACGCCGCAGAACGCTTGAAGCGGTTTTTATGGGTGGGAGAGGGCATCGAGCAGGGTAAGCGTGCGGGTGAGATGCAAAAGCCGCGCCGCGTCCTCCTCCGCCGGTTCCTTTGCCGCCAGCAGACCGAGGCGCTGCTTCTCCAGCGTCTGCCGCAGCCGCTCATGATAACGCGCCAGCAGCGCCGGCTCCGCCTCGGGACGGCCGATCTCGAGCGCGAACTCGTCCGGCGTCTGCGGTTCGGCGGCGGGGGCGTAGGCGAGGATGTGGTAGAGACGATGTCCCTCCGCCGCCAGCCGCTCGGTCTCAAGGGCAAAGCCGCGCTGTGCCATGGTGCGGCGCACCAGCGGCAGATCGGTCTGCGGCTGCAGCAGCAGACGCAGCCCCGGACGGTCAAGCCCCGGGACGGCGGCGAGGATGCGCAGGATCAGCTCCCCGCCCATCCCGGCCAGCACAATATCGTCAAACTGCGACAGATCATGTCCGTTCAGCCCGTCGGTCTGCACCACCCGGATGCGGTCGGCAAGGCCGCAGGCGGACACCGTCTCCCGCGCGCGGTCGCAGGGGCCGGGTCGCAGGTCGGAGGCCACGGCGGCAGTGCAGCGTCCGCTGCCCACCAGAAAGGCCGGCAGATAGGCATGGTCGGTGCCGACATCGAGCAGGCGGGCATCCTGACGCACCAGCCCGGCCACGGCGGCCAGCCGCGGCGTCAGCTTGGGCAGGGAACGACTGGGAGCGGTCATAGGCCGCCTCCTTTCTTGTTTCACAGGAATACGCCCCCGCGGAGCAAACCCGCGGGGGCGAGGGGGAAGCGAAGGGGATGGGCGAAGAGGCGGCGTCAGAACCGGTCAGTCACGGACGACCTGCGAGTGACTGTAGATGTAAAACGCCTCCTGCGTGGGCCGCCAGCCTTTTTCCTTTGGCGGAAAACCGGCGTCAAAGGCAGCTACCGCCGCCTCGTCCTCACAGACCTCGTAGACGTTGCTGTCGCGAAACACCCAGCGATGCCCCTTAAGGGCGCCCTCCTTCAGCTCATGCACCATCAGCGCGGTGGGGAAGACCCCGCCCTCCATGCCGACGCCGTACTTCCGGCAGCTGCGAAAGCCGCTGCCCACATAGTTGTCCGGATTGCCGAGGATGACAACGGCCTCGTGCCCGTCCGCCGCCGCCCGTTCAAACGACGCGGCGATCAGCGCCTTGCCATAGCCCTTGCGCTGAAGGGCGGGCAGCACGCCGATGGGGCCGAACGAGAGAATCGGCTTTTCCCGTCCCTCCTCATCGATCAGACGGGCGCGGGTGTAGTGGATGCTGGCGATCACCTGCCCTTCCCTCTCAAGCACGAGCGAGAGCGCGGGGAGGTAGTCGGGATGCTTCCTCATTTTGTGGACAAGATAATGCTCGGTGCAGCCGGGGCAGTAGCGATTCCAGAACGCCTCTCTGGTGAGGGACTCCACGGCGCGGTAGTCGGCCGGGGTCTCGGTGCGGATGATGATGTTGCTGTGGTCGATGCAATCATGCATGGTGGATTCCTCCGTAAACGGGTGAGCCTCCCCTGCGGGAGAACGGCAGGAAAGGATTTGCAGCCCTCCCGCTTACAGCACGGTCTCCGGTGTGTGGATCCTGATCAAACAGCAGATCCTCCTTGTTTGAATTCGGACTAATGTCCGTCATCGGTATTCTACCACAACCGGCCGATGATGTAAAGAAGGGCTTTTGCGAGCGAATTCTCTTCCAGAAAAAAACTCGAGTATTTTAGTAGATTTTTTTGCGGAAGGGGTTGACAAGGCAGGAAAGGGATGCTATAATACCATCAAGAACAAACTAATAAAAGGAGATACGAAATGAACATCTATGATTTTACCGTAAAGACTCAGGAAGGAACCGACCTTTCGCTTTCCAATTATAAGGGCAAGGTGCTGCTGGTTGTCAACACCGCCACCGAGTGCGGCTTCACCCCTCACTACACCGATCTGCAGAAGATCTACGACGAGATGGCCGAGAAGGGCCTTGAGATCCTCGACTTCCCCTGCAACCAGTTCGGCGGCCAGGCTCCCGGCAGCGACGAGGAGATCCACACCTTCTGCACCGGCCGCTTCGGCATCACCTTCCCCCAGCTCTCCAAGGTGGATGTCAACGGCGAGAACGCCATCCCGCTTTACAAGTGGCTGACTGAGAACACCACCTTCGGCGGCTTCGGCGATTCTCCCGCGGGCCAGATGCTGTCCGGCTTCATCCCCAAGCTCGACCCCGACTATCTGAACAACAGCAAGATCAAATGGAACTTCACCAAGTTCCTGATCGACCGCGAGGGCAACATCGTCGCCCGCTTTGAGCCCTCTGAGGCGATGGAGACCGTCGCCGAAAAGATCCGCGAGATTCTGTAATCGCACGGCAGGATGATCCGGGGATCCTCGACGCTCTTTTCGGAACCGGAGGCATCCCCCAGGTCGCGATGCTGATTTGAATGTTCTTTTCCCAACTGCCCCCCGCCAAAGGCGGGGGGCAGTTGTTTTTCCGGCGGCTGCGGGTCCGCTGTACCCCTTGAAACAGTCGCTGCGGGGCAGAAAATTTTTCCCGCCCTCTTTTCCGAAATGCGCAGATGTGATATACTTAAGATATTAGATCCGCTGTGCAAGAGCGCAGAAAAAGGAGGGGAGACAGTGGTGAATCTTGAAGCGGTGGCCGGCTGGTTTTCCGCCCATCTGTCCTCCTTTCGCATCCGGGATTGTTTGGATATCCTCATTGTCGCCTTCCTGATCTACGAGGTCATCCAGTTCGTCCGCAAGTCCCGCGCCGCCCAGATCATCAAGGGGATCTTCCTGCTGGTGGTGCTGATGGAGCTGTCGCAGTTTTTCGACCTCTCCGCCACCAGTTTCCTGCTCAGCAACACCATGCAACTCGGCGTCATGGCCGTCCTCGTGGTGTTCCAGCCCGAGCTGCGCGGGGCCCTTGAGCAGGTGGGCCGCCGCAGTCTGGGTATGGACTTTTTTTCCAACCACGAGCGCCGCGAGGAGCTGGAGGACTGCGTCCGTGCGGTCAGTACCGCCTGTGAAGAGATGTCAAAGCACCGTGTCGGCGCGCTCATCGTCTTTGAGCGTACCACCGGTCTGCGCGATGTCATCAGCTCCGGCGTCACCATGGATGCAAAGGTGACGGTGGAGCTGATCGAAACTGTTTTCTCCACCAATACGCCGCTGCACGACGGTGCGGTTGTCATCCGCGAAGGCCGTCTGCACGCTGCCTCCTGCCTGCTGCCGCTCACCCAGAACCGCAACCTGAGCAAGGAGCTGGGCACCCGCCACCGCGCCGCCATCGGCCTCTCGGAGGTCAGTGATGCACTGGTGGTGGTGGTCTCGGAGGAGAGCGGCAAGATCTCGCTGGTGGTGGACGGTCTCATCCGCCGCGGCTATCAGGCAGCCACCCTGCAGGAGGCGCTGATGGCCGGCTTCCAGCCGCTGATGGAGCAGGCGCCCTCGCTCTTTCGCCGCCTGCTGGGGAAGGGGGAGAAACCGTGATCTCGCGTCTGTTTGACAGTAAGCCTTTCGTGCGCCTGTTTTCCCTGCTGATGGCCTGCGTCATCTGGCTGTTCGTCAAGGCCGGCAACCCCGATGCCGAAATGACCTTCCGCGGGGTGGAGATCAATGTCATCACCCAAAACGCCCAGCTGGAAAACGCCGTCTCAGTGGTAGAGATGAGCGGGCAGACGGTGGATGTCACCCTGCGCGGCGGCAAAGAACTGCTCGGCCGCATCACCGCTGCCGACATTCATGCCGCCATCGAGGTGGATGCCTCCCTTTCGCCCGGCTACTATAACTTTCCCATCACCCTCACCCTGCCGCTTGAATCGCTGACCGTCACCGGCAAGAACCCCGCCGGCGTCGACGTTTGGCTGGACCGCACGGGGACCATCACCGTGCCCATTGAGCTTTCCTTCACCAACCATGTGGAAGGGGAGGACTATGTTGTCCGCGAGCCGCTGCTGAGCAGCGATCAGCTTGAAATCACAGGGCCGGTCACCGAGCTGGCCGGGATCAAGAGCGCCCGGGTGGAGGTGGATCTCACCGAGCAGAACATGGCCGAGCCGATGCTCAGCCTGCCGCTCACCCTGCTGGACAAGAACGGTCAGCCGGTGGACACCGAGAACCTGGAAACCTCCCAGCGCGCCGTCACCGTCCGCCCGCAGGTGTTCCTCGCCAAAACCCTGCCGGTCTCGGTTTCCTTCCTCAACTATCCCAGAAGCTGGGCGTCCAGTGATTTTCATTACACGGTGGAGCCTCAGTATCTCGACCTCCTCGTTCCGATCGGTCAGAAGACCAATATTCCCACCCAGTATGACGCCGGCATCATCGACCTGGCCCAATACCGCATGAGCCAGACGGTGCAGCTGCCGGTCACCACCTCCCAGCGGGCAGAGGACCAGCCGGAGAACATCCGTGTCTCCCTGCGCTTCGGCGCCCTGAAGACAACGACGGCGGAGCTGGAGACCGTCCTCTTTGACAATGTGGGCGAGGGGATCGGCGTCGAGCTGCTGACCGTCATGCCGCTGACGGTGGAGCTGCGCGGCAGCGCCGCCGCAGTGGAGAACTATGACCCCGCCGACCTCCGTGCCACCGTCGATCTCGACGGTCTGCAGTCCGGGCAGACGGCAGAGCTGCCGCTTCGCATCACCACCGGCGACGACCGCGTCGGCGTGGTGGGCAGCAGCCGGGTCATCGTCCGCCTGGAAGAGTAACACGAACGATCGGGGCCGGCCGCCGTGCCCGCCGCCGACGGTTTGGAGGACATCCATGAGCATCATCGTCGATCAGATCGCCCTCCCGCCCGACCTGCCCGAGCAGGCGGCCGTCTCAGCGGCCCTGCGCAGGCTGGGACTGCGCGACGGGCAGGCCCGGGCCGCCGTCTGCCGCCGCTCGGTGGACGCGCGGCGCGGCAAGGTGCGCTTTGTCTATGCCGTCTCCGTAGAGATCAAGGGAGAAGAGCAGCGGCTGCTGCGGCGTCTGACCGATCAGAAAAACATCCGCCTCCAGCCGCCTCCTCCGCCGCTGGTGATTTCCCGGGGGGAGGGGACGCTGCGGCACCGCCCGGTGGTGGTGGGCTTTGGCCCTGCCGGAATGTTCGCGGCGCTGTTGCTGGCCCGGGAGGGGCTGCGCCCCATCGTGCTGGAGCGCGGCGCCCCCATCGAGCAGCGGGTGGAGGATGTCGAGCAGTTCTGGCGCACGGGAACGCTGCGCCCGGAGAGCAACGTCCAGTTCGGCGAGGGCGGCGCCGGTTCGTTTTCCGACGGCAAGCTCACCACCCGCATCGGCGACCCCCGCTGCCGCCTGGTGCTGGAGACGCTGTCCGCCCACGGCGCCCCCGAGCGCATCCTCATCGACGCCAAGCCCCATGTCGGCACCGACCTGCTGCGGGGCATCGTCCGCAACATCCGGGAGGAGATTCTCTCTTTGGGCGGCGAGGTCCGCTTTCACACCCGCCTGACCGGCCTGATGCTGACCGAAGGCCGCCTCACCGGTCTGGAGACCGACCAGGGGCCGCTGCCCTGCGAAGTCGCCGTTCTGGCAATGGGCCATTCGGCGCGGGACACGGCGACGCGGCTGTTTGAGTCGGGCGTCGCCATGGAGAAAAAGCCCTTTTCGGTCGGCGCCCGCATCGAGCATCCCCAGACGCTTGCCGACCGGATGTTCTACGGCGCCATGGCCGGTCACCCCGCCCTGCCGCCGGCGGAATATCAGCTCTCCCACCGGGTGGGGGAGCGCGCCTGCTACACCTTTTGTATGTGTCCCGGCGGCGTGGTGGTCCCGGCGGCCTCGGAAGAGGGTGGTGTCGTCACCAACGGCATGAGCGACAGCGCCCGCGCCGCCGTCAACGCCAACGCGGCGGTGGTAGCCTCCGTCCTGCCGGAGGATATCGAGGGCGGCCCGCTGGAGGCCATCCGCTTCCAGCGACAGCTGGAGCAGGCGGCCTATGCCGCCGGTGGCGGAGCCTACCGCGCCCCTGCCCAGTCCGCCGCCTCCTTTGTCGCCGGCACAGCCCCTCGGGAGACGTCAACCGTCGGCAGCTACGCCCGCGGGCTGACGCTGTTCCCTTTAGAGAAGCTGCTGCCTGCCCCGGTTACCACCCTGCTTCGGGAGGGTCTGACCCGCTTTGACCACAGTCACCCCGGCTTTGCCGGAGAGGCTGCGCTGCTGACCGGCCTGGAGACCCGTACCTCCTCGCCGCTGCGCCTGCCGCGCGGAGAGGACCTGATGTCCCGCTCCACCCCCGGCCTCTATCCCACCGGCGAGGGCGCCGGTTACGCCGGCGGCATCGTCAGCGCGGCGGTGGACGGCCTTCGGGTGGCCGAGGCCATTCTTTCCCGCTGGAGCAGGGTTTGCCCCTGAACGTTTGAGATTTCATGTAAAATCTCATGAAAGATATGAAGTGAAAACGGATTCTTGTTCTAAAGAAAGGAGATGTCAACCATGAAAATGACCGGAACAGTCATCAGGGCAGGTTCTCAAACCTGTGAAGTCACCATTCATCGCCCCTCCGCCTGCAGTGGTGAGTGCGGGCACCAGTGTGTCGGATGCATTGTTGCCAAGCCAATGGCCGTGACGGTGGACAACAACGGATGGCATCCCGAACTCGGCGAGCAGGTGTTGGTGGAGAGTACCGAAAAAAGCCCGGTGAGCCTTGCTGCTCTGCTCTATCTGCTGCCGCTGGCGGCCGGTCTGCTTGGCTACGGGCTGGTGGTTCTGCTGGGTGGCAGCGACGGACTGGGTGCCCTGGGCGGGTTGGCCGGTCTTGCAGTCGGCTTCGCTCCCGCCATCCGCGTCAACCATCACATGGCCCGATCACACAAGCCCTCCCACCGTATTGTCGCCATGGTGGAGCCGGATTGAGTGACCGGCAGAGGCGATCCAATCAAAGCGTCCCGCCTTGGCGGGTGAGAAGAACGGTACGGGGAGCCGGATGTCGGAGCGTTGCATCCGGTGCCGGCTCCCTGCGTCCTTGAACCTGAAGAGACACACTGTCCGCCGGGGACGAACAAAGACGATCAAAGGAGGAATTGCAGTGAAAAAGAAACAGCTGGCGATTTTCGGAACCGCCTTGACGGCGGCCACCGCCCTGGCAGGTCTGGGGCTCCATGCGCACATTCGCCGCAAGACCCAGGAGCCGGATTTCGTTGTGCTCAGTGACATCATCCCCGATGCCATTCAGGAGATTCGCTACCATTCAACCTATAACTTCGTCGGTCAGCGCATCGACGGCTACGAGCAGCCCTGCGCCCTGCTGACCCGCAAAGCGGCGGAGGCCCTGCGTGAGGTCAGCGACGAAGCGGCAAAGCTGGGATACCGTCTCAAAATTTTCGACTGCTACCGTCCGCAGCGTGCGGTGGATCACTTTGTCCGCTGGGCGGAGGATGTAGAGGACACGGCGATGAAGGAGGTGTTCTATCCCAAGGTGGACAAAAAAAGCCTCTTTTCCGAAGGCTATATCACCGCCCGCTCCAGCCACAGCCGCGGCAGCGCGGTGGATTTGACCCTGGTTGATGCCATTACCGGGCGTGAGGTGGATATGGGTACCGCCTTTGACTATTTTGGAGAGGAGTCCCACCCCAATCGTCTGGATGGGATGACGCCGGACTGTCTCAGAGGCCGCTTTATGCTGCAGGATCTGATGATGGATCACGGCTTTGTTCCGCTGGAAACAGAGTGGTGGCACTTTACCCTGAAGGATGAGCCGTATCCCGACACCTATTTTGACTTCCCCGTTTGCGAGGATGCGGTCAAAAAGAAAAAATAAGAAAACCAAACGCAACAGGCCCCCGGCTTCCAAGGGAGAAACGTCCTCTCTCGAAGCCGGGGGCGTTTTTTACGACGGGGCAGGGGAGGGGAGAATCATAAATGTCCGCAACACAAGGACATGGTATTCTGTCCCATACCAGCGATTTGAGGCGGAAACCGTCACCCTTCCCGCGTATCCGCCGGCTCCGCCCCGCCTTTTCCTTCCACAAACCAGCGGTCATCCTCCTGAAACAAATAGGTCTCCTTTCCGCCAATCACCACCGTATAACGAATCCCGCAGCCCCCCACCCGGGTGGAGGCGGCGCGGCAGCGGTGGCGCAGGCGGTCGATCTCATACACCCGCCCGTCCTCCCAGGTGATCCTGCGCGGGCGAATGTTGCCCGACTCATCCACATCCAAATTGACCTTTACATAGACTTTTCGTACGTTTCCCACGGCAGAGTCCTCCTTTTTCCAAAATGACAGGGCAACCATCCCGCGATGTCTGCGGCAGCGACGGACGGATTCCTGCCGGGTCGACCGTCAAAGCACCATTCCCGTCGGCATGACGATCTCTGCCTCCTGCCGACTGAACAGTCGCTCCGATCGGCACAGCACGGCATTTCGCACCGCCTGTTTGCCGAACCTCCGCCGGATCGACTCCACCGCCTCCTCCCGCCGCTCCTCCCGCTCCAGCCGGGCCGCGTCGGTGAAAAAGCCCAGCTGCACCGGCAGATCCTCCTCCACCAGATCAATGGCGCGGACGGTGACCGAGCGGATGGGCAGCCGCCAGTCGTACCCCCGCTCAAACAAGGCAAACGCCGCGCGCGCCAGCCGCAGGGGGTCGCGGGTGGCAAACTCCAGCCGCGTCTGCCACTCCTTTGTGATCAACTGATGGTTGCGGATGGAAATCGCCACCCCCTTCGCCCGTTTCCTGTGCTTGCGCAGCCGGCTGCCCACCTCCTGAACCAGTTCCAGCATCACAAGCCACACCTCCTCCGCGCAGCACAGATCCTGTAAAGTCGTCGTCCCATGGCCGACACTTTTGACCGGCGCCTCCTCTCCGTCCCGGGTCACAGGCGAGCAGTCCAGCCCGCAGGCATACTGCTTGAGCCGCAGTCCGTGGATCCCCAGATGACGCTGCAGCAGACGGTCGGAGGCCCCTGCCAGCTGGCCGATGGTGTGGATCCCGTAAGAGGCCAGCGCCTTCCCGGTGCGCCGTCCCACCCCCAGCAGCTCAGAGGCGGGGAGGGGCCAGATGTTTTCCTTAAAATTATCGCGGTCAATGCAGGTGACGGCATCCGGCTTTTTCAGATCCGAGCCCAGCTTGGCAAAAATCTTGTTGAAGCTGACCCCTGCCGATACCGTCAGCCCCAGCTCCTCCTTCACCGAGCGACGGATCTCCTCGGCGATCTCAAAGCCGCTGCCGAAACAGCCGCTGCCGGTGACGTCAAGCCAGCACTCATCCATCCCATAGGACTCCACCTGATCGGTGTACCGCCCGTAGATCTCACGGGTCAGGCGGGAGAACTTGAGATACTGCTCAAAATGCGGTGGCACCACCGTCAGATGAGGACACTTCTGCCGTGCCTCCCACACCGCCTCTCCCGTGCGCACGCCAAAGGCCTTGGCATGGTAATTCTTCGCCAGCACAATCCCGTGCCGCTCCTCCACCGAGCCGCACACCGCCACCGCCCGACTCCGCAGGGCGGGATCAAGCATACACTCCACCCCGGCGTAAAAATTGTTGAGATCGACATGGAGAATACAGCGATCCGCCATTTTGGACACCCCCTTGACAAATTGCACACTTTAAGTTAATATATAGGGAAGGAACCACCATTTGAAAGTGGTAAATATCACCTTGTAAATGTGTAATACACATTTTAAGTGTTGTTTCTATTATAACTGCCCCACCTCCTTCTGTCAACAGGGCGGAAGAAACTGGATGATATTTTGAGATGAGGAGTGGACATCATGACCTTCGGAGAGAAAGTGAAAGAAAGGCGTGTCCGTTTGGATCTTTCGCGCCGGGAGCTGGCCGAGCGCGTGGGCGTCCATCAGAACATGATCCTCCGCTATGAAAAGGATACCGCCTCCCCGCGCACCCGCGACGGCTACCGCCGCCTGGCCGAGGCGCTGGAGGTGGATATCAACTATCTGCTGACCGAGGATCAGGACTTCGTGACCGCCGCCACCGAGCAGTACGGTCGCCGCGGACGCCGTCAGGCGCAGGAGCTGATCGACGATATGGCCGGTCTTTTTGCCGGAGGCAGCCTGTCCGAGCAGGATAAGGACGCCGTCATGAAGGCGCTGCAGGATATCTACTGGGAGTCCAAGGCGAGAAACGCCGAGAAGTACACACCAAAAAAGTACCGGGCGCCGAAGGACTGACCCATCGCGCCGGACGGAAGGGGAGACCGCCGTGCTTTTGAGACCCGAGATCATCCACCGCAAGGCGGCTCAGTTAAAGCGACGCTGCCCCTCCGGCCGAATGGAGCAGCTGGCCGAATCACTGGGCATCCATCTGCACGATGTGGACGGGCTGGACCGTCTGCTTGGAATGTACACCTGCCGCCACAAGGAGCGCCACATCCTGCTCAACGCCCGCATGGAAGAGGCGGTGCGCCGGATGGTCTGCGCCCACGAAATCGGTCATGACACCCTGCACCGCCACCTGGCCGGCGGCTCCGGCCTGCAGGAGTTTGTCCTCTTTGATATGCGAAACGAGACGGAATACGAGGCCAACGCCCTGGCCGCCCACCTGCTGGTGGAGGACGATGAGCTGATCGACCTCATGAAGCAGGGCTACGACGTGGTGCAGCTGGCGGCGATGACCGGCACCAACGTCAACCTCCTGCTCATCAAGCTCAACGAGTACAACCGCATGGGCTGGCAGCTCGATCTGCCCTATCTGCCCCGCGCCGACTTTCTCAAAGACCTCGCGCCGGAAGGGCAGTGAGGTCTGAGATGGCAGCAGGCATCGAATCATCAGGATACAGACAAATGAACAAGAACCCGGGACGTGCAGGCACGTTCCGGGTTCTTGCTCATTTACATGGATTGATTTGTTTGACAGAAAACCGACAGATGGCCGGCGGCATGGCAAAGCCTCACAGCGCCGCAGGCACAGCCTCCTCCTGCAGCAGCTGCTCGCCCACCTTGAAGACGTCGCCCGCCCCCATGGTCAACAGCAGGTCGCCCGGCTGCAGCAGACCGCGCAGCAGGGCCTTGGCCTCCTCAAAGGAGCCGGCATACCGCGCCGCCGGAATCTCTTTCGCCAGCGCAGCCGAGGAGACGGTGGGATCCGCCGCCTCGCGTGCGGCGTAGACATCGAGCAGCACCGCAATATCCGCCAGCCCGAGCGCCGAGACAAACTCCGCCCACAGCGCCTTGGTGCGCGAATAGGTGTGCGGCTGGAACAGGCAGATCACCCGCCCCCGCGTCTTCTCGCGGGCAGCGGTCAGGGTGGCGCGGATTTCACTGGGATGATGGGCGTAGTCGTCCACCACCGGCACGCCGCGCAGCTCCCCCTTGTGCTCAAACCGACGCCTGGCCCCCTCAAAGTGGGACAGGGCCGACAGGGTGACATCCCACGGCACCTCCAGCAGTGCCGCAACCGCCATGGCGGCCAGCGCGTTCATGATGTTGTGACTGCCCGGCACCCGCAGACGGCACTCGCCCACCGAAGTCCCGCGGAAAAAGATCTCAAAATAGGGCAATCCGTCCTCCGAGGGCAGGCGGACGGCATAGAGATCCGCCGAGGAATCGCGCATCGAGAAGGTGACCACCGGGCCCTCAAACGCCTCCCGCACGGGACGCAGGTTCTCGTCGTCCAGATTGGCGATGAGCGAGCCGCCCGGCAGGG
>JAFQKL010000380.1 GCA_017396965.1 Clostridia bacterium | reverse complement strand
TGGCCTACGGCCGTCTCGCAAAGCCCGAGCTGAAGGAGATCGCCCCGCAGGAGGGCGGCGTTGAGAGCGCCCTCAAGGAGACGAGATCGGTCTTCTACGCCGGCGACGGCTGGCTGGAGACGCCGATCTACGACCGTGCCAGGCTGGGCGCCGGCGCTGTGATCGCAGGCCCCGTTGTGGTGGAGGAGCCGACCACCGCCACTGTCGTCTGCCCCGGGCAGAAGCTCTCGGTGGACAAATTCGGCAACCTGATCGTTGAAACGGAGGTGCAGTAACATGGCCGACAAGAGGAACATCAACCCCGTCACGCTGGATATCGTCAAAGACTCGCTGATCGCCGTCAGCAACGAGATCTTCTATGCCTTTGCCCAGACCTCGATGAGCCCCATCATCTATGAGACCTTGGACTACGCCTCCGGCATCGCCGACGCCGAGGGCCGGCTGCTCACCCAGGGCAACGGCGTCTCCGGCTTTATCGGCATGATCTCGCCGATGATCTGCGCCGTGGTCGACAAGGTGGGCAGAGAGAACCTGCATCCCGGTGACGTCTACATCATCAACGACCCCTTCATGGGGGGCGGCACCCACAAGTCGGATGTCGGCATGGTCATGCCCATCTTCTACAAGGGTGAGCTGGTGGCCTTCGCCGGCAACAAGGCCCACTGGAGCGACATCGGCGGCATGGCCCCCGGCTCCTTCACCACCGACGCGACCAACACCTTCCAGGAGGGCCTCTGCTTCTCCGGCACCAAGCTGGTGGACAGAGGCGAGCTGGTCGAGCCGGTCTGGGATCTGATGAAGAGCAATATGCGCTACCCGCAGACCTCGCAGGGCGATATGTGGGGCCAGATCTCCTCGCTGCGCACCGGTGAGAAGCGGATCGGCGAGCTGTGCGACAAGTACGGCGTCGACGTCGTGCGCGGCTCGATGGAGCGGCTGATCGACCAGGGCGAGATGGTGGCGAGAAAGCGTCTCGCCGAGTTCCCCAAGGGCACCTGGGAGATGGACGAGTATATGGACGACGACGGCCACGGTAACCCCGTTCACGTCAAGGTCAAGGTCACGATCACCGAGGACGAGTTTTTGGCCGACTTCACCGGCAGCGACCCCGAGGTGGTCGGCTGCGTCAACACCGGCGCCACGGCGGCCTATGCCGGGGTCAAGGTGGTGTTCATGTCGATCATCGGCCCGGAGCTGGCGGTCAACGACGGCGTCTTCGCGCCGCTGCGCTGCATCACCGAGCCGGGATCTGTCATGCAGGCGAGAAGCCCCGCCGCCACCTCCTGCTACTATGAGAGCATGATCTACGCCATTGACCTCGTCTGGCGGGCGCTGGCGCCGGTCTTCCCCGAGTCGCTGGGGGCGGGGCATCTGCTGTCAGTTTGCACCGTGCTGATGGCGGGCCGTCATCAGGACTTCGGCAACGATTATCTGATCATCGAGCCCACCGTCGGCGGCTGGGGCGCCTGCCGCGGCCACGACGGGCAGGTGGGTCAGTTCTGCGTCGGCGACGGCGAGACCTACAACGTGCCGATCGAGATGGCCGAGACCCGCTACGGCATCCGCGTTGACGAGCACAGCCTGCACACCGACGGCGCCGGCGCCGGCGAGTTCCGCGGCGGCTCGGGCGCGGTGCGCACCTACCGTTCGATGAACGAGAACCAGTCGTTCACCGCCTCCTTCGGCCGCAACAAGTGGCCGGTCTGGGGCGCTGCGGGCGGCAAGGACGGTTCCATCAACTACTTTGAGTTCATTGATGCCGACGGCACCCGCTCCGGCCCGATGGGCATCGTCGCGCGGCGGATCATGAATACCCATGACGTCGTCCGCATGGTCACGGCGACCGGCGGCGGCTACGGCAACCCCCTGAAGCGTCCGGCCGACAAGGTGGCCTGGGACTGCAAGAACGAGTACATCACCATCGAGCAGGCCCGCGATGACTACGGCGTGCTGGTGGATGCCGAGACCTTTGCGGTGGTCGGTCTGACCGACGAGCGCAAGGCGTTCGAGGCGGAGGTCGCCGGGGCGTAAGCCGCCGGACTGCCTACTGTCTGAACGGCGCTGCGGGCGTTGTCCTGGGGCGTGAGTGAATGGATTTTTTTGGGGACACACCTCTGCGGGGTTTTGCGGGGGTGTGTCTCTTTTTTAGGTGTTGGGTGGGGAGAAGGGGAGGGGGAAAAGGAGGAAAACCGTCTGCGGACGGTTTTCTTTGATTGGATTTGCCCACCCGCCCGCCCTGGGGGATTCCGCCGTTGCGACGGCGGCCTACCTTGGGTGCGCTGGT
>JAFQKL010000379.1 GCA_017396965.1 Clostridia bacterium | reverse complement strand
CCGGGAGAAGGAAGCGCAGACACCCCCGCCCCCGCAGTCTCCCCACCCCACCCCACAATGGAAAGAGGGGCGAAGCCACTCTCGTGCTTCGCCCCCTGTCCGCCTCACAGGCCGGCCCGCATCGGCCCTCTGCGGATGTCCTCCCGCAGCAGGCGGTAAAGCGTGGCCGCCAGCGGCACGCCGAGCAACATTCCGAGGATGCCCATCATGCCGCCGCCCACCGTGACGGCGGCCAGCACCCAGATGGCGGGCAGGCCCATCGAAGAGCCGACCACCCGGGGGTAGATCAGGTTGCCCTCCACCTGCTGCAACACCACGATGAAGAGCAAAAACACCACCGCCTCCATCGGCGAGACGGTCATAATCATAAAGGCGCCGATGCCGCCGCCGATATAGGCCCCCGCCACCGGGATGAGGGCGGTGAAGGCCATCAGCGCGCCGGTCATGGTGGCATAGGGCAGGCCGAGCACCCACATTCCGAGGGTACACAGCACCCCGAGGATCACGGCCTCGGTACACTGGCCGACGATATAGCGGTGAAAGCTGTCGTCCATCACCGAGAGGACGTAGCGGGTTTTATCGTAAACCGGGCGGCTCAGATAGCGGCGCAGCAGGCGGTCGCACTGGGCGCCGAGAGTCTCCTTGCCGAGCAGCAGGTAGATGGCGAAGATCACGGCCAGCACCGCCGTCACCACCCCGGACACCGCCGAGGAGACGGCGCTGATGGCGGTGCCCATCACACTGCCGACGCCGGTGGTCAGCGCCTTGAGCATCGTCTCCAGATGCTCCCGCAGGTCGATGGAGGACAGCGACTCGATCCATTCGGCGGGGACGAGATGCCCCCGGTCCAGCCAGGCGGCCAGAGCGCGCACGGCGTCGGGCAGCTCGGCGAAGATCAGCTGGACGCAGAGCGTCAGCTCCGGCACCACCAGCCGCAGCACCAGCAGCACCACGGCGGTCAGCGTGGCAAAGGCCGCCAGCATACAGCAGGGGCGCCGCAGCCGCGCAAGCTTTTCCTTCGGCTTTTTGACAAACCAGTGGCGCTCATAAAAGCCCATGAGGATGTTGACCAGATAGGCCACCACACAGCCGATGATCAGCGGGAAGGCCGCGCCCAGCAGCTCCCCCAGCAGGCGCACCGCCGTCGGCCAGTAGAGAATGGCCAGATAGAGCGCAAAGAGGCTTGCTCCCACGCGAAAGCAGGTTTTTCGGTCCGGGGTCATCGTCTGTATCCTCCCTTTCGGATGCTGCCCTTTCGGGCGGCGCGGGTGCGTTTGCCCGCGCAGGTTCATTATACCCCGGAAGCGATGCCGCTTCAATCCCCAAACGGTCGCCGCCGGGCAATTTTTCCTGCGGACGGCGTCAAGCTCCGCGGCAGAGGGGACGGATGTCCTCTCTGCCGCCCTCCCACCCATTGTCAATCTTGCGCCGGTATGGTATAATATTCTTTCCACGTTACGATAGAGGAAAGGAATCGACTGATATGAGCAATTATCAATCCCCGGGGCTCATCCGGCTGCCGCAGCCCGAGCCTGCCCAGCGGCTGGCGCCGCTCTACCGCGAGGCCGGTCTCTCCGCCGGGCAGCGGGCGCTGCTGCGCAAATATCTGCGCGCCATGGCGGTGCTGTACGGCGTTCTTCCGCTCTCCGAGGCCCGCGCCATCGTGGTGCAACAGGCCCCGGAGGTGACGGGGGAGCAGTTTGACGCCTTTTGCGCCATCGCCCTTCGCGAGGAACAGCCCTACTGCCTCGTCGCCGCCGAGCAGCTTTTCCGCCACCCGCCCGCCGGGCAGGACGGGGCGCTCTACCTTCTCTCCCGCGAGCTGCTGACGGGCGACCGCCTCCCCCAGCTGCTGCGCGCCCAGCAGGGCACCTCCCGCCACGTCCCCGAGCGCGCCCCGCTGCTGCGCTGGCAGGACGAGAGCTACAGTGAGCCGACGCCGCAAAAGCGCGTCCTGCAGCGCCGCCTGAAGGAGCTGCTGCCCACCGTCGAAGACGCTGCCGCCGCCCTGGCGCTGGCCGCCGTCACCGTCCGCCGCCTGCCGCTCGACCTGGGGCCGCTGCTGCGCGACCTCTCGCAGCGGGCCTTTCTCTCCAAAGAGGAACAGCGCGAGCTGATCGCCCTGCTGCTCGACTTCTACAACAACGCCCGCATCCCCGCCCACTGCGGCCACACGCCGCTGGAGGTCGGCCGCACCGTCGTCCTCGACCAGAAGGGGGACGGCGCCTTCCTGCAGCTGCGCTCCGGCAAGGTGGGCCGCAACGACCCCTGCCCCTGCGGCAGCGGCAAAAAGTACAAACGCTGCTGCGGCGCGTGACCGACTGCCGTCCCCGTCCGACGCGAAACCGTCGCCAAACGGTTCCCCCGCTCTGTTCTGCTGCGCGGGGGACACACCCGAAAGGAGGCGCTGCCCATGCCCCATCCCCCCCGCCCCCCGCGGCGAACGCGCCGCCTTTTGGCGCTGCTGACGGCGCTGCTGCTGGCGCTGATCCCCGCCGCCCCCGCCGCGGCGCTGGCCGCCCTGCCCGAGGTCGGCAGTGAAGCCGCCCTGCTGCTGCACCCCGACACCGGGCTGGTGCTCTACGCCAAAAACGCCGACCGGCAGCTGCCCGCCTCGTCGCTCGTCAAGCTGATGACGGCGCTGATCACCGTGGAGCGGATCCGCGACCTCTCCACCGAGGTCACCGTCTCCGCCGCCGCCGTCGCCGATCTCTCCGGCCTGTCCACCGCCAATCTCAAGGAGGGCGAGGTGTTGACGGTGGAGCAGCTGCTCTACTGCCTGCTGCTCCCCTCCGCCGGTGACGCCGCCAACGCCCTCGCCGAGGCGGTGGCGGGGGATGTGCCCTCCTTCGTCGCCCTGATGAACGAGAAGGCGGCAGAGCTTGGCATGAAGAACACCCACTTCGTCAACCCCCACGGGCGGGACGATGATCTGCAGTACACCACCGCCTCCGACATGGCGAAGCTCTCCCGGTCGGTGATGAAAAACCAGACCCTCTCCGACATGGTGTCCATGCAGTACAAGCGCATCGCCGCCACCAACCTCACCGGCGACCGCTACTACTTCTCCAACAACGCCCTCGTCGTCAGCTCCGCCGACCGCCGCCGCAACGAGGACTACTACTACCGCCACGCCGGCGGCCTGATGACCGGCTCCTCCGCCGCCGCGGGCTACAACCTCGCCGCCCACGCGGAGAAGGGCGGCTTTGAGCTGATCACCGTCCTGCTCGGCGCCCCGCGCGAGTCGGCGGACGGCAAGAAGCAGCACTACACCGACGCCATCGCCCTGATGAACTGGGCCTATGAAAATCTGCAGTACACGCTGGTGCTGGGCGCGCAGCAGCCGGTGTGCGAGGTGGAGGTCACCCTCTCCTCCGCCAAGGACAGCGTGGCGCTGGTGGCGGAGCAGGATATCTACGCCGTGGTGCCCGCCGGAGTGAAGACGGAGGAGCTGCACCGGATGTGGGACCTGCCCGAGTCGGTGGAGGCGCCGGTGGACAAGGGCGAGGTGCTGGGCGAGGCCGTGATCTCTTACGACGGCGCGCGCTATGTCACCTTCCCGCTGGTCGCCCAGTCGGCGGTGGAGCGCAGCCTGCTGCTGCTGGCGCTGCACCGCATCGCCGCCTTCTTCTCGGGGAAGGTGCTGCGGGTGCTTTTGCTGCTGGCGGTGCTGGCGGGCATCGGCTACCTGGCGCTGCTGGCCTATGTCAACAAAAAACGTGCCGAGCGGCGCAGGCGAAAGAAGCAGAAGCGATATCGGTAGCCGCGGGAACCGTCTTCCCGAGACGGACATTCCAAGCGGGCGGCGGGGTTTTTTCCGCCCACTTATTCCCAAAAATCTGTCTTTTTATCGCTTTTTCGACAGAATCATATTCCCTTTTGTTCATAACCTCTTCCTCTTTTGCGAGGTCAACTCGCTGCAACGCGCCCCCTCTGCCCTTCTTTCGGCCGGGATTTGCCTGCATAAAGAGGCCGGGGCGGCGCCCATCCGTGAGCAAACAAGCCCCCGGTGAAAACCGGGGGCTTCTGCTTATCGAAAAAGCACTGTTTGCCATGAAGAAAGGGAAGGCAGGCGGAAAAATGG